>DVJV01000206.1 GCA_018716525.1 Candidatus Ventricola gallistercoris | reverse complement strand
GATCGCGCGGATGTGCGCGCCATCCTGATCGGCATCCGACAGGATGATCACCTTGTGGTACTTGAGCGCCTTGATGTCAAAGTCCTCGCCAATGCCCGTGCCCAGCGCCGTGATGATCGAGCGGAATTCCTCGTTGGCCAGCACCTGGTCGATGCGCTTTTTCTCCACGTTGAGTGGCTTTCCGCGGATGGGCAGAATCGCCTGGAACCGCCTGTCGCGGCCCTGCTTGGCCGAGCCGCCTGCCGAATCGCCCTCGACGATGAACATCTCGTTTTCCTCGGGCTTCCTGCCCGTGCAGCTGGAAAGCTTGCCCACCAGCGGCGCAGCCTCAAGCTGGTTTTTCGCCCGGGCGACTTCCTTGGCCTTGCGCGCCGCCTCGCGCACCTTGCTCGCCCGGACGGCCTTTTCCACCATAGCCTGGGCGACATCCTGGTTTTTGAGGTTCTCGAGGTATTCCATCATCCGGGTGTAGACGAATGCCTCCACCGCAGGGCGTACTTCCGTGTTGCCCAGTTTGCCCTTGGTCTGGCCTTCAAACTGCGGATTGCGCACAAACGTCGCCAGCACGGCGGTGATCCCCTCGCGGTAATCCTCGCCCATGAGGTTGTTGTCCTTCTCCTTGAGCACGCCAATCTTGCGCGCATAGTCGTTCAGCGCACGGGTAAAGCCGGACTTAAAGCCCATTTCGTGCGTGCCGCCCTCCGCCGTGGGAATATTGTTGACATAGGAAAAGATGCTCTCGGCATAGTCGTCCGTGTGCTGAATGGCCAGGCAGATGCGCACGTCCTCCTGAATGCCCTCCAGCAGGATCACGCCGCTGTACAGCGGCGTCTTGTCGCGGTTGATATAGCCGACATAGTCAGCCAGGCCGCCTTCAAAGTGGAACACGGCGGTCTGCTTCTCCGGGTCTTTTTCGCGCTCATCGACGAACGTGATCTCAAGCCCCTTGTTCAGATATGCCAGCTCCCGCAGGCGGCGGCGCACGGTCTCGGCATTAAAGCGCGTTTCCTCAAACACCGTGTCATCCGGCAAAAATGTGACGCGTGTACCGTGGCGGCGCGTAGCGCTCACCCGTTGCAGCGGCGTGACCGCACGGCCGGAGGCAATCTTCTTTTCCTTTTCGTCGTAATTGCTCTCAAAGCGCATCCGGTAGTGTCCGCCGCCGGTGCAGCTATCCACCACCAGCCACTTGGAAAGCGCATTGACCACCGACGCGCCCACGCCGTGCAGGCCGCCGGAGTAATTGTAATTCTGATGGTCGAACTTTCCGCCCGCGTGCAGCCGGGTATAGATGACCTCCACGCCCGTGATGCCCAGCTCCGGGTGAATGTCCACCGGAACGCCGCGCCCGTCATCCTCCACAGAGGCGCTGCCATCCTTGTGCAGCTCCACGCGCACGGTCTTCGCGTAACCGTTGGCCACCTCGTCAATGGCGTTGTCCACGATCTCCCAGAGCAGGTGATGCAGTCCCCGGGAGCCTGTC
The DNA here is from genome assembly GCA_018716525.1 of Candidatus Ventricola gallistercoris. GTDB lineage: Bacteria > Bacillota > Clostridia > Christensenellales > Aristaeellaceae > Ventricola > Ventricola gallistercoris. The sequence continues at coordinate 2,882 of DVJV01000206.1, read as the reverse complement.
GAGCCGATGTACATGCCCGGACGCATCCGGACTGCATCGAGCCCTTCGAGCACCTTGAGCATACTGGCTGAGTATGTTTTCGCCATGCGTAAAACCCCTCCTTACGATCGTACAAGTCTATATTATATCGAATTTTTCCAGATTTGGCAACCACTTCGCAAAAACTCGGCCTCCATCCGCCGCCTTCAACGAGCCAGATGACAATTGTCATTCACCGGGCCCGAACGCTATCCGGGCCCGGTTGAAACATGCCTTCGGGTGAATCCGGCGGATATTTTTAAAACGCCGTGCGCACACTAGCTTTCAAGAATTGCACTGCAAAATCTAAAGAACGAGGAGGTTCTCTCATGTCCATCGGCATGGTTTTACTGGTCGTTATCGCGCTGCTCATCCTCTTTGGCGTGCTCCAGCGTGTGCTCGACCGCATGGCGCTCACCGACAGACAGGCGCTCGCCTGCGTGGCGCTCATCTTCATCGGCGGCTGGTTGCCGGACATCAGTCTGGGAATGGTCACCCTCAACATCGGCGGCGCGATTGTGCCCCTGGCCGTGTGTGTCTACCTGTTTCTGAATGCAGGCACCAGCAAGGAACGCATCCGCGCGTTCGTCGCCTCCGTGCTCACGGGCGCGGTGATCTACGTCATCGGTCTATACTTCCCTGCCGATCCCGTCGCCATGCCCTTTGACCCGATGATCCTCTACGGCCTGTGTGGCGGCATTGTCGCCTGGCTGCTGGGCCGCTCCCGCAGAAGCGCCTTCATCGCCGGTGTGCTGGGCATCATCCTGGCCGATGCGGCAGTCGGCGTGGTGAACTGGTCGCGCGGCATCAACCAGGCCGTTCACCTGGGCGGCGCAGGCGCGCTGGATGCCATCGTGCTTTCCGGTGTCAGCGCCGTGCTGCTGTGCGAGCTGTTTGGGGAAATCATGGAGCGGATTGCGCACGGGCGGGCACATGCGCCACACGAAGATGGCGCCATCGAAGGGGGAAACCGCGCATGAAGACGAAAAACAAAGCCGGAAATCTCCTGCTTGCATTCATCATGGCACTGACGCTTCACATCGCGTTTGCCATCGACGTGCGCGCAGATGACTGGGGCGACGACCGCGCGCTTCACGTGGCCGTCGATTCTGCCGGGGCCTATCTGTTCACATTCTCCGGCACACTCACCGAGGGCGACGAGTACATCAGCGAAGACAACATCCTCTATCGCATCGCAACGGTGACGGATGGACGGGCCGTGGCCGAGCGCATCGGTGAGGAGACGATGCCGGATGTATCCTGGCTCGACGTGGGCGCCTCCCAGGCTGTATTTGCCGGTGAAGAGGTCCTGACGGTGGCCGCTGAGGCCAAGACAGACGGCGAATCAGACGAAAAGAAGCTGATCGCCATGTATGTCACCCACAGCGACGAGAGCTACATCCCCACCGACGGCACTGAGAGCGTCATGGGCCAGGGCGGCATCTACGATGTGGCACGCGAATTCCGCGACCAGCTCCAGGCGCTGGGCATCGACGTAATTCTCGATGAATCCACTCATCTGCCGCACGATGCGGGCGCTTACCGGCGCAGCCGCCAGACGGCAGAACGCCTGCTGCAACGGATGCCGGATGCCATCATCGACATCCACCGCGACGGCATTCCCGATGAGAGCGAGTACGAAAAGACCATCGACGGTGAGGAAGCCTCCCGCGTGCGCCTGCTGGTGGGCCGTGCCAACCAAAACAGTGAGGTCAACCGCGAATTCGCCAAGCAGATCAAGGCCATTGCGGACAAGGAATACCCCGGCCTGATCAAGGATATCTTCATCGGAAAGGGCACATACAACCAGGATCTATCGCCCAATGCCATCCTGCTCGAATTCGGCACGCACACCATCAGCAAAGAGCGCGTGCTCAATTCCACAGAGATGATGGCTGAGGTCGTCAGCACGGCGCTCTATGGCCCGCAGACCGGCAGCGCCAAGGCCGAAAGCGTCTCCACCCCGGCCACAGAAGCGCAAAACAAAAGTTCCGCCTCTGGAGTTGTGTGGCTGGTTGTGGCAGTCATCGCAGGCGTGGTCATCTTTGCGCTGGCGCAGACGGGCGGCGGAAAGGGCATGGGAGAAAAAATCGGCCGCAATATGCGGGAGATGACCGGCGGTCTCTTCGGCAAGAAGCCGGGTGAAGAGCACTGACTGCTCCCGTGTTTGAGGACATATGGCCGGAAAAACGCTTGAAAATCCCCTCCTCTTGCTGGAAAATGTTCAAAAAGATGAGAAATGCGCTTGCATTTTTCAAACGGATGTGTTATGATAACCCATGCTGATTCATGAACAGATCCGAGGAGGTGATTCCTTTGCCGAATATTAAGTCTGCTATCAAGCGCGTGAGCGTCACCGAGCACAAGACCCTCCGCAACAAGATGGTCAAGTCTGCTACCAAGACCGCGCTGAAGAAGTTCGATTCTGCCGTTGCCGCGAACACCGCGACCGCTGAAATGCTGAGCTCCGCCTCTGCCGCCGTCGATAAGGCTGCTGCCAAGGGCGTTATCTCCAAGAATGCCGCCAACCGTCAGAAGGCGCGCATGGCCCGCGAACTGGCCAAGGCTGAATAAGTCACATATCCCTCCCATCCGGGAGGGTTTTATTTTTGTCTTCCGGAAGACTGCCAGGCTTGTGGGAAACGCGCACCTCTCATGCTTCAAAGACTCGCTTTTAAGCACATCTATAATACGCCAAGCCGCCTTCCCCGATTGGAAAGGCGGCTTCAGACTGTCAAAAAACCCTTCCGGGAGGTTTGGAGGGCCGTAGCCCTCCAAATGCAATCCGAATCCGGCGACATGTGCGGCGGATTCGGAAGCCTTGCTGTGCAAGGTTTCCTTGCGCCGTTTCCCGCCCGGGAGCC
>DVJV01000205.1 GCA_018716525.1 Candidatus Ventricola gallistercoris | reverse complement strand
CGCCTATTTTGCGCGCGTGCTGGCGCCGCAGCAAGAAAATACAGGGCATTCCGATGGCGCATATAAATAGGGAAACAGGCGTTCAAGAGGGGGCATAAAGATGAAAAGATGGGCAGCGGGGCTTTTCATTGTCCTGATTTTTATGTATAATCAATGTGGAGGATTGGCGCAGGGCGAAACGAGCGCCAAGGCAGCGTGCGTGCTGGAGCTGGAAACGGGGCGCGTGCTCTTTGAAAGCAACATGCACACGCGGCTGCCCATGGCGTCTACCACGAAGGTGATGACCGCGCTTTTGGCCATCGAGCAGGGCGATCTTTCGGATACCGTGACCTGCTCGGAAAATGCATTCGGCGTCAGCGGCACGTCCATCTACTTGCAGCAGGGGGAGACGCTCACGCTGGAGGAGATGCTGCTGGGGCTCATGCTCTCCAGCGGAAACGATGCCGCGGTGGCCATTGCCGAGCACATCGGCGGAAGCCTTGACGGCTTTGTGCAGATGATGAATGCGCGTGCCGTCCAAATCGGCGCGGTCAATACGCACTTTGCCAATCCCCACGGCCTGCCGGACGATGCGCACTACACCACCGCGTATGATCTGGCGCTCATTGCGCGCGAGGCGATGGGCAATCCGGTTTTCAGGCGGATTGTATCCACCCAGCGCGCGACAATCCCCTGGGAGGGGCGCACCTATAACCGGCAGCTCAACAACAAAAACCGGCTGCTGACCTCCTACGAGGGGGCGACGGGCGTCAAGACGGGCTTTACCAGCAAGGCGGGGCGGTGTCTGGTCTTCGGGGCGCAGCGCGGGGGCATGGAGATCATCGGCGTAGTGCTCGGCTGTTCCGACTGGTTTGACGAGGCGGAGCGGCTCATGGACGGGTGCTACCAGACGTACACCATGGCGCACGTGCTGGGGCCCATGGAATCCGCCGGGCAGCTTGCCGTGGTGGATGGCCGTGCGGACACGGTGCAGCTTTGCCTGATGCAGGAGCTGACGGTGCCGCTCAAGGAGGGGGAAGCCGCGCAGATCGTGCTGGATGTGCCAGAAAGCGTGCGCGCGCCGGTCTATCCGGGGATGCACGTGGGCACGGCGCACCTGGTCGTGGGCGGGCAGGAGTATGCGCAATGCGAAGTGGTGGCCAGCCAGCGCGTGGATGGCCGGTCGCTGTTTGTGGATGTGCGGCGGATTGTGTCCCGGTGGGTGCTGTAGCGGCGCGCCGGGGGGCAGACGCCGCGTATGCGGATGAAGAGGGTTTGAGACGATGAGGCTTCAAAAATACATGGCGATGTGCGGTGTGGCCGCCAGAAGAAAGTGCGAGGAGATCATCGCAAGCGGTCGGGTGACGGTGAACGGCCAGGTGATCACGCAGCTGGGCACACAGGTGGAGGAGGGCGACGTGGTGGCGCTTGACGGCGTAACCCTTGCACCGGAGGCGAGAAAGCGGTATATCCTCTACCATAAACCGGCGGGCGAGGTCACGACGGTCAGCGATGACAAGGGGCGAGAGACCGTGATGGACCGCTTTGCGGACATTCCGGAGCGGCTCTACCCCGTGGGCCGGCTGGATTACGACAGCGAGGGGCTGCTGCTTCTGACCAATGACGGCGAGCTGGCCCAGCGGCTGACGCATCCGTCCTGCGAGGTGGATAAGGTCTACCTGGCGCGGGTGAGCGGCAATCCGAGCAATGAGGCGCTCGACCGCCTGAGGCGGGGCGTGTTCATGGAGGGCGACGAGCGGCGCACGTATCCGGCGCAGGTGCGGGTGGTGCGCGACGAGAGCCTGTTTACGGATGTGCTGGTCACGATTCACGAGGGAAGAAACCGGCAGGTGCGCCGGATGTTTGAGTCGGTGGGGCATCAGGTACTGCTGCTGCGGCGGGTGCGGTTTGGCCCCCTGGAGCTGGGGGCGCTGCGTCGCGGCGAGTGGCGGGAGCTGACAGCGCAGGAGATTGCGCAGCTCAAGGCCCTGTGAGCGCCCGGCCTTTGTGCGCGAAGGAGCGTTTTACGCGGAAAAGACAGAGGGAATGGATATGAAAAGCGATTTAACCTGTCCGGTGGAGATCGTCTCGGTGGCGATCGACCGGGAAGCCGGGGATACGAATGAAAGCGGGCAGATTGTCTGCCTGATTGAGTTTTATAACCTGTCGGAAAAGGTGATCGACAGCATTCAGATGAACATCATCTGTTTTGATGCGGATGACACCCGGTTGGGCGGGCGGCTCGTGCGTGCGGGCGTGCACGGAGATGGGCGCGCGCATTTTGTGGGCACATTTGCGCCGGAGCACGTGGAGAACGTGGCGCGGGTGGAGGCATCGGTCGAGAAGGTCTGGTTTCAGGATGGGGTCATCTGGCGGCGGGAAGAGCGCAATGTGCGCGAGTACACGCCCAATGCGCTGCCGCCGGGGCGCGAGCTCGACAGGCTGCGCGCCGTGGCAGGGCCGGATGCGGCGGGCTATGCCCGCGAGGATGACACCGTGTGGATGTGCGTCTGCGGCCGTGCAAACCGCACGAGCGACGACGTGTGCATGCGCTGCCAGCGGGAGCGGGCGCATGTGCTCAAGGCATACTCGTTTTCACAGATCGATGCGACGCTGGGGCGCAAGGAGCGCATGCTCGAGCAGCAGACGCTCGATACGCTGCGCCGCAGCAGCGAGCAGACGGTCGAAGAGATGACGGCCGTGCATCGGGAACGCAGGAAGCGCCGGCGCAGGGTCACCGCAGTCATCGTGCTGCTGGCCGTGGCGGCCGTGGGGCTGGCCATGATGCGCTGGGGCGTGCCGTATGGCGCGTGCTGGTATGCGCAGCGGCAGATGGAGCGCGGGCTGGCGGCGGATGCCCGGGAGATCTACCTGTGGGTAGAAGCATGGTGGCCGGGCCAGTTTGGCGCGCAGGCCCAGGCGGATGAGGCGGAAGCGGTCATCATCGACGGGCTGCTGAGCATTGGCACGAGCGATGCGCTGACCCAGGCGGGGCAAAGGGCGCAGGCGCTGGGCGACACGGCGCGGGAAGACCGGGCAAACCTGGCGCGCGCGCAGCTTGCCATAGACGCGGGGGAGACCGCGGCTGCGGAAGAGATCCTTCGCGCCATGCCGGGAAACGCCGATGCGCAGCAGATGCTGGCCAGCCTGATTTACAGCGTGGCACGCGCGGCGATGGAAAACCTCAACTACCCTGAGGCGATCGAGCGGTTTACGTCGCTGGGCGCATACGAGGATGCGCAGGCGCTGCGCGATGAATGCATCTATCAGTACGGTCGCCAGCTCATGCGGGCGGGGCAGTATGAGGCGGCCTGTGAGCAGTTCATGCAGGTGACGGGTGAATCGGATGCGATTGCGCTCATCCGCCAGTGCCGCTATGCGCTGGCGCAGGAGAAGCAGGCTGCGGGCGCGTATGAGGAGGCCGCGCAACTCTACGAGAGCCTGGGTGTGTATGAGGAAGCGGAGACGCGCGGCAAGCTGTGCCGCTATACCGCGGGCCTCAATGCGCTGGAAGCGGGCGACCTGGCGACTGCTGCGGAGCAGTTTGCGCTGGCGGATGACTATGAGGATGCGCCCGAGCGCTTTGCGGATGCGGCGTTCACGCTGGGATCGTCGGCGCTCACGGAGGGCAATTATCAGGAAGCCATCGGCTGGCTGGAGCGCCTGGAGCGCACCGATGAGGTGGCCGAGGCATTCAACCGCGCCGTGTATGCCTACGCGCAGGAGCTGGAGGCGAGCGGACAGCTGGAAGAGGCGGCGTTTGAATATGCGTCCCTCGGCGACTATGAAGACGCTTCGGAGCGGGCAAAGGGGCTTGAGTATTCGCTGGCCCTCTCCGAGATGGAGACGGCGCCCGATGCGGCGCTGGCCCGCTTTGAGGGGCTGGGCAGCTATCAGGATGCGGCCGACAAGGCGATGGAATGCCGCTATAAGCTCTCCCAGATGGCCATGGATGCGGGGGACTACGAGTCGGCCATCGAGCAGTTTGAGGCGCTGGGCGACTATGAGGATGCCGCCGAGCAGGCGCGCCGCTGCCGCTATGCGCTGGCGGGCCGGCGCATGGAAGAGGGCGCCTATGACGAGGCTGCGGCGCTGTACGAGGCGTGCGGCGCGTATCTGGATGCGGAAGACGGCGTGTTCCGCGCGCAGTATGCGGCGGCGGATGCGCTCTATCAGCAGGGCGAGTATGCGCAGGCCGCCAAGGCGTTTGATGCGCTGGGCAGCTATGAGGACGCCAAGCAGCGCGTCACCCAGTGCGAGGATACGTGGCTGGGCGATGCGTATAACAGCGCCCGGATGGATATGGAGCTGGGCGACTACGCCAGCGTGATCAGCACGCTGGAGCCGTACTGGCAGCAGGATCTGCCGGAACGCTATGCGGACATGGAAGAGATGTACGAGCAGGCGTGCCTCAACCGCGCCCAGGAGCTCACGGGCATGGGCAGGCCGCTGGATGCGCTGCCGGTGCTCGAGCGCATCCCGGACAACACCACGGCGCAAAATAGGATGGACGCCTATGTCTACCAGATCATCGGCAGCTGGAAGGATACGCGCGGCCGGGCCTACATTTTCCGGCGCGACGGAAGCTGCTCGATTGCGGGCGAGGAAGGCTATTTCGGCGGCAGCGGCTATGAGATCACCATCGGCAGCGAGCCGTATCCTACAGAGGGCGGGTATTCCATCATCAGCGTGCGCAACAACACCCTGACGCTGCGCGATCTGAAGACCGGCAGCACGGTGCGCCTGAACTATGTGGGCGAAGCGGAAGAAAAAGAAGATGCCGCCGCGCAGACGGAGACTGCCGCCGCGGACGAGCAGTGAGGGAAAGGGCAGGCTGAATGAAAAAGAAGGATATCCTCATCATTGCGCTGGCGCTGGGGGTGGCGGGGCTGCTTTATGCCGTCTCGCAGATCTCGGGCGGTGCGGAAGCGACGACCGTCGTGGTCACGGTGGACGGGCAGGAGGTGCTGCGTCGTCCGCTTGCGCTGGAGGACAGCTATGAGATCCGCCAGGACGACGGTTCGCTCAATGTCATTGCCGTGGAAGATGGCGCGGTGTACATGCAGGAGGCCAACTGCCGCGATGGGCTGTGCATTGCACAGGGAAAAATGCGCAACGCGGCCAAGACGATTGTCTGCCTGCCGCACAAGCTGGTCGTCAGCTTGACGGGCGATGCGCCGCAGGACGGCAGCAGTGATCTGGACGTGATCATTCAGTAAAAGGCGGTAAGGCGGCCGAAAGCGCTGCCTGCCAAGCGCCGCTTTCCTGGCCAAGGAGAGCGGCGCTTTGTATACGGACGCATAGGAGAGAAAGACCATGAATCTACTCAAAATCTGGCAAAGCGATGCCCGCCGTGCACCGGACACGCGGCATGTGGATACGTGCGACGGCGTCCGCGCGATAGCCGTGCTGATGGTCGGCTGGTTTCACATCTGGCAGCAGTCGTGGCTGTACCCGGAGGTGCACCTGTTCGGGCGGGATATCAGCCTCGATCCCTTCGTTCGCTCGGGGTACATCTGGGTCGATATCCTGATCCTGATCAGCGGCTTTTGCCTGTATCTGCCGTGGGCACGGGCGAGACGGGAGGGGGCCGCTCACCCCAGGACGCTGGATTTCTACGTCCGCCGGCTCATCCGCATTGAGCCATCGTATCTGCTGGCCGTGCTGATCATGCTGGTGCTGGCAGTGGCGGGCGGGGCCTATCTGACGCCATCCGCCATGAGGCGCGATCTGCTCGCACATCTCACCTATACGCACATGTTCTTCTTTGACACATACTATGCCACCAACCTCGGCGGCGCACTGTGGACGCTGGCGGTTGAAATGCAGTTTTATCTGCTCTTCCCGCTGCTGGCTTACGCGTTTTGCCGCCTGCCCGTCCTCACATTTGCCGCGATGACGGGCGCGGCACTCGCGTTCCGGGGCGTTGTGGGCATCTGGTTTGCCGATGTGGGCATGTACTTTAACCAGCTTCCGGCCTATCTGGATGTGTTTGCCTGCGGCATGGCCGCGGCCGCCGTGCACGTGCGCCTTTCGGAATGCAGGCATAACGCCGTCACGCGGCTTTTGTGCACGGCCGGCACGGTGCTGGCCATCTGGGCGCTTTTGGAGGTCTGCCGCGGGCAGGCGACATGCGCCACCACGGAAGAAATCCGCATGGGGCAGATGAACCGGCGCCTGATCATGGGCATGCTCGGCGGGTCGCTGCTGGTGCTCAGCGCCCATGCCGGGCTCGTTGTGCGCAAACTTCTGTCTAACCCGGCGACACGGTTTGTGTCTGCCGTATCCATGCAGTTTTACATCTGGCATCAATCGCTGGCGGTGTGGATTTTGCAGGCGCGCCTGGTGCCCAGCGAATACGAGACGCCCAACTTCGCCGGGGATCTCGTCTGGCAAAAGCAGTATACCTTCGTCTGCTTTGCGCTCGCGTTTGCCCTGTCCGCGCTGCTCACGTTCGGGTTTGAGCGCCCGGTGGCGCGCGCTTTGCAGCGCGCATGGCAAAGAAGGAAAGCGGGCTGAGCGCAGCAAAAGACGCGCCCGCCCGGCCCGCCGCACGGGGATTTCACGAAAAAGCAAGACAAGGACGCGCTTGCGCCCGGGGAGGATACCATGCAGACCACGCTTTGCTATCTACATAGCGGCGGACGCACGCTGATGCTCCACCGCGTCAAGAAAAAAGGGGATGTCAATCACGATAAGTGGATCGGCATCGGCGGCAAGTTTGAGCACGGCGAAAGTCCGGAAGAATGCATGCTGCGCGAGGTGCGCGAGGAGACGGGGCTGACGCTCACGGCCTGGGCATACCGGGGTATCGTCACGTTTGTGTCGGAGGATTGGTGCGAGTACATGCACCTGTTCACCGCCACGGCATATGAGGGGACGCTGTGCGAGTGCGACGAGGGCACATTGGAATGGGTGCCGCAGGAGGCGGTGTCCGCCCTGCCCTCCTGGGAAGGCGACCGGATCTTTCTGCGCCTGATCGAGCAGGAACGACCGTTTTTCTCGCTCAAGCTGGTGTATGAGGGAGAACGGCTCTGCTGCGCATCGCTCTGTGGCCGGGCGCTGGAGCTTTTGCGCGAAGACGGGCGGCTGACAGGCGCGCTGCTGGATGGCGAAAGGCTGGACCTGGCGTAAAATCGCCGGAAAACGGCCTGGGCAGGCGCCTTTGGCCATGCGCGCTTTGCAGGACGGGCAGCCCGAGTGTGGCAAGAAGCCCCGGTGATTTCACATTCGTTCAAAACCCATTCATCGGATGCACAAAACATGGGGTTATAATGACGGCGTAAGTCAAGGAGGTTAGCCCTATGAAAAGAGAGATATCCCTTGCATTGGCTGTGCTGATGCTGATGACCGGTTCACTGGCCTGTGCGCAAGAAGCACAGGCTTCTTTGCAAAGCGATGAAGCGCAGGCAGAAGCGCCCGTAACCCCGGCAGGCGAAATGGGAAGTGTGCCGCCCGAAGGGCCGGAGGGCGAACTGGCCGCGCCGCCCGAGAAGCCGGATGGCGGCGCGCCGGGCGATGCGCCAGGAGGCGCACCGGGTGGAATGCAGAGCGCGCCGGAGGAGTACGCGGCGGTGTACACGGTGCAGCAGGATACGTCGATGACGGGGGAAGTGCAATCCACCGGGACGGATGAAAACGCCATTCACGTGCAGGCGGGCGCAGCCGATGTGTCGGATGCGGTGATCACGCGCGCGTCTGACGACAGCACCGGGGCGGATGCCGCCAGTTTCTATGGCGTAGGGGCGGCGGTGCTGGCCACGGGCGGCACGGTGACGGTTTCAAACAGCACGATTGAGACGGATGCAGCCGGCGGCGCAGGCGTGTTTGCCTATGCGGACGGCGTGGCGTATGTGTCGGATACGACCATCACCCCCCGGCAAAATGCTTCCGGCGGCATTCATGTGGCGGGTGGCGGCACGCTCTATGCCCGGAATCTGACGGTGACCACCGAGGGAGAATCCTCTGCGGCCATCCGCTCTGACCGCGGCAGCGGCGTCATGGTCGTCGATGGCGGTGTGTATACCTCCAACGGCGAGGGCTCCCCGGCGGTGTACGTCACGGCGGATGTTTCCATTCACGATGCGGAGCTGAATGCCACCGGCTCGGAGGCGCTGTGCATGGAAGGGCTCAATACCGTCCGTCTGTATGACTGCGACCTGAGCGGCGATATGGAAGACCTCCCCCAAAACGACAACACCTGGACGGTGATCGTCTACCAGAGCATGTCCGGCGATTCACAGGTCGGCGAAGGCCGCTTTGAGATGTCCGGCGGCACGCTGCAATCGGGCAATGGCGGCCTGTTTTATACGACCCACACCGAGAGCGAGTTTGTCCTCAGCGGCGTTGAAATTGCGGCGGCGGAGGACAGCGAGTACTTCCTGCGCGCAACCGGCAATGCCAATGAGCGCGGCTGGGGAGCGAGCGGGAGCAACGGCGCCATGTGCACGTTCACCGGCATTGGCCAGCAGATGACGGGCGATGTCCAGTGGGACAGCATCTCCACGCTTGATTTGTATGTGACGCGGGGCAGCACCCTGACCGGCGCGGGGATTCTCTCCGCGTGGGAGGATTACGCGGTGGAATTCTGATAGATCTGCGCCTTGCTACAGGGCATATAAGTGAACAGAAGAAAGGAGCCGTTTCGGCATTTGCACGAAAAACGGCTCCTTTTGTATACGGCGCAATGGCTGCAAAACGGGAGCT
>DVJV01000204.1 GCA_018716525.1 Candidatus Ventricola gallistercoris | reverse complement strand
TTTCATCATATTTATGTCACATTCGCACGTTATAATCGCCTCAGTAAAGGTTGATACGATCTTCCTTTACAACACCTTCGCATTTCTCCCCCTCCACAGGCGAAGGTGAATATCTTCCTTTTTCTTCCCCTTCCTCATTTATTTCCCTTCCACATGAAAAGCGCCTGTTCCGTTTCACACCGCGGACAGGCGCTTTTCACATATTACCGGGGGCGCGCTTTACACATGACAAAATTGGAAAGAAGGATGCCTTTGCGGCTCACCTGCTGCGCCCGCACGACGGCATAGCCCCGCTTTTCAAAGAAGGGCCTGGCGGTGATGGAGGCGTGGGTGGTCAGCGTCGCATCGGGCACATGGCGTTCCAGCGCATCGCACAGCGCCGTGGCGATGCCCCGGTGCTGGTGGGCGTGGTGAACGTACAGGTGATCGAGGTAGCCGGTTTCGTCGATGTCGCCAAAGCCCACGATTTCGCCCTGCCTGACGGCCACGAGGCTGTAGTGCGCGCTCAGCGCGCGGTGAAGCGCCGCCGCGCTGACGCCGGATGTCCAGGCGTAAAGCTGCTCCGGGGTGTAATCGGCGGCGTTGACCGTGTGCACGGTGTTTATAAGCAGCGTGCAAAGCGCCTGGCAGTCCTCGGGCGCATAGGGTCTCAAGATCACGGGAGACTCGCCCGGGGATATCCCGTTTTGCTGTCCGTTCATGGATGCCTCCTTGCAGGGCAAAAGAAAAGAGGACAGGTCGCCCCGCCCTCTTTCAGGTCACATGCCGTATAGAGCCGTATCTTAGTACCAGCTGCTCAGCGCGGCATCGTCCGCTGCCTTGGCGCCATAGGTCTTCTTGAACTCGACACGATAGAAATCATCCATCTGGCGTGCAGCCTCTGCACGGCGGCCGTCGTAAACACAGTAGGCGACATTCGCAGCAATCAGCGCGGCGAACACGAGGATGGCAGTCATTTTAAGCACTCCTTCTGGTCGGGGAAAGTTGTCATTCCGGTGTGGGCGGGGCTTTCTCTTGTCCGCCTCTCAGTACCCATATTATATCACTTTCTGCGGGAATTCGCACAGTTTTTTTCACGCAATATCTCACTTTTCCGGGTGACAGTTGCTTCTGCGCGCCGGGCAGGAAGGGGGCGGTCTTCCGCTTTATTGCGGCGGATATGAATGTCTGGCGGATCAAATGTTCATTTTGGGCCGTTTTGGACGGAAAGAATGCAGGAGCACGCCAAAACTTTTTTATCTGACCTTTCCTGATCAATTGGGTGCGCTTTGAGGCCGGGCGATTCTGCCGGATATTTTCAGCGGGTCAAACGGGGCGGAACGCTTGTTCCCTTTTTATTTCTATGCTATAATGGATGCCGATATCAGGGGCGAAGCCCCGGCTTGGGAGGTTTCCATGCAGGAAGGGCGCTTTGTGCTCAAGTCCCCGTTCAAGCCCCAGGGCGACCAGCCGCAGGCCATCGAGGCGCTTGCGCGCGGCGTGCAGAAGGGGATGCCCTGCCAGGTGCTGCTGGGCGTGACGGGCTCGGGCAAGACGTACACGATGGCCTCGGTCATCGAGCGGGTGCAGCGGCCGACGCTGGTCATCGCGCACAACAAGACGCTGGCGGCGCAGCTTTGCGCGGAGTTCCGGGAGTTCTTTCCAGACAGCGCGGTGGAGTACTTCGTCTCCTATTATGATTACTACCAGCCGGAGGCATACATCGCCTCCACGGATACCTACATCGAGAAGGATTCCTCCGTCAACGAGGAGATCGAGCGCCTGCGCCACAGCGCGACGGCGGCGCTGCGCGAGCGGCGGGATGTGATCGTAGTCGCGTCGGTGTCATGCATTTATTCGATGGGCGATCCCTCCGAGTACGAGGGGATGATGATCTCGCTGCGGCCGGGCATGGCCATGGAGCGCGACGAGCTTTTGCGCAGGCTTGTGGAGATCCAGTACGACCGGAACGACATCGAGTTTGCGCGGGGCACGTTCCGCGTGCGCGGCGACGTGGTGGAGATCTTCCCGGCGGGGTATGAAAAGAGTGCGCTGCGCGTGGAGTTTTTCGGGGACGAGATCGACCGCATTTCCAGCATCGACGTGGTCAGCGGGCGCACGCTGATGGTGCTTGCGCACGTGGCGGTGTATCCGGCCACGCATTACGCGACCCCGCGCGATGTGATCGACCGGGCGATCGGCAACATCGAGCATGATCTTGACGCGCGCGTGGAAGAATTGAAGCAAAACGGCGATCTGCTGGAGGCGCAGCGCCTGAGCCAGCGCACCAATTACGACATTGAAATGCTGCGGGAGCTGGGTTACTGCACGGGCATTGAAAACTATTCGCGCTATTTCGACGGCAGAAAGCCGGGCGAGGCGCCCTACACGCTGCTTGACTACTTCCCCAAGGATTTCATCGTCTTTGTGGACGAGAGCCACGTGACGCTGCCGCAGATCCGCGCGATGTACAACGGCGACAGGGCGCGCAAGGAATCGCTGGTGGGGTACGGGTTCAGGCTGCCCAGCGCGTTTGACAACCGGCCGCTGAAGTTTGACGAATTTGAGCAGCGCATCGGTCAGCTGATCTGCGTGAGCGCGACGCCGGCGGCCTATGAGCTGGAGCGCGCGGGGCAGGTGGTCGAGCAGATCATCAGGCCCACGGGCCTGCTCGATCCGCTGATCGACGTGCGGCCTGCGACGGGGCAGGTGGACGACCTCTACGGCGAGATTCAGCGGGTGACGGGCGAAGGTTACCGGGTGCTGGTGACGACGCTGACCAAGAAGATGGCCGAGAGCCTGACCACATACCTGGGCGAGATGAACGTGAAGGTGCGCTACCTGCACTCGGACGTGCAGACCATGGAGCGCCAGGAGATTATCCGCGATCTGCGGCTGGGCGTGTTCGACGTGCTGGTGGGCATCAACCTCCTGCGCGAGGGCCTCGATTTGCCGGAGGTGGCGCTTGTGGCGATTCTGGATGCCGATAAGGAAGGCTTTCTGCGCAGCGAGGTCAGCATGATCCAGACGATCGGCCGCGCGGCGCGCAACGCGCAGGGGCGCGTGATCATGTATGCCGACACGATGACCGAGAGCATGAACAAGGCGATCTTTGAAACGCAGCGCAGGCGTCAGCTTCAGCAGGCGTTCAACGAGGCGCACGGCATCACGCCGCAGACGGTCATGAAGTCCGTGCGCGATCTGCTGGAGATCGGCCGCGCGCCGGATGCCCAGGACAAGGGCCGCAAGCCGCGCGCGCAGGCGATGACGGAGGATGAACTGCACCTGCTCATCTGCTCCACGGAGGAGAAGATGCTGCAGGCGGCGGCGAACCTCGACTTTGAGCTGGCGGCGAAGCTGCGCGACAGGCTCTTTGAATTGCAGGGCAAAAAGCCGGAGGAAGTGCCGGTGGAGACGGTGTCCCTGCCCCAGCGCAAGCGGCGCAGCAGCAGGAAAAACAAGTACCTCAAGGCGTGACCCGGCAGCGCAGCCGTGCCGCGCGAGACAGAACACGGTATGCCGCCGCGCACCCTGCGCGGCGGCGCAGCGTGTCGAAAAAGTCCGCCTGTGGCGTCCTTTTTCGAAGTTTGCGCCGTTTCCCTCTCGTCCCTGCGGGACTCCCGGGCGGGAAACAGCGCAAGGAAGCCTTGCATAGCAAGGCCCGAATCCGCCGCACATGTCGCCGGATTCGGATTGCATTTGGAGGGCTTCGGCCCTCCAAACCTCCCGGAAGCATTTTTTGACAGTCTGAGCCGCCGCGCGGCGCGCGGCGGCGTCATCAAGGAGCAGACCATGCAGGAAAACATCGTCATCCGCGGCGTGCGGCAGAACAACCTCAAGAATTTCGACCTGACGCTGCCGCGCAACAAGCTGATCGTCTTTACGGGGCTTTCGGGCTGCGGCAAATCGTCCCTGGCGTTTGACACGCTGTATGCGGAAGGCCAGCGCCGGTATGTGGAGTCGCTCTCCTCCTACGCGCGCCAGTTCCTGGGGCAGATGGAAAAGCCCGACGTCGACGCCATCGACGGCCTGTCCCCGGCGATCTCCATCGACCAGAAGACCACCAGCAAGAACCCGCGCTCGACCGTGGGCACCGTCACCGAGATTCACGACTACCTGCGCTTGCTCTATGCGCGCGTGGGCGTGCCGCACTGCCCCAAGTGCGGGCGGGAGATCAGCAAGCAGACCGTCGACCAGATGGTCGACCAGCTGCTCTCGCTCCCCGAGCGCACGCGGATGCAGCTGCTTGGGCCGGTGGTGCGCGCCAGAAAGGGCGAGCACGCCAAGGTGCTCGAGTCGGTGGCCAAGCAGGGGTTTGTGCGCGTGCGGGTGGATGGGGAGATCTACGACGCGGCCGACGTGCCCGCGCTCTCCAAGCAGAAGAAGCACAACATCGAGGTGGTCGTCGACCGCCTGATCCTGCGCGAGGACATCCGCAGCCGGCTGACCGATTCGCTGGAGACGGCGCTTTCGCTCTCCGGCGGGGTGGTCATCGCGGATATCGGGCCGGGGGAGCGGGAGATGCTCTTCTCCCAAAACCTGGCGTGCCCGGAGTGCGGCATCTCGATGGAGGAGCTTGCGCCGCGCTCGTTTTCCTTCAACAGCCCGTTTGGCGCGTGCCCGACGTGCGCCGGCCTGGGCGTGCAGATGAAGATCGATCCCGATTTGATCGTGCCCGACTGGACAAAGTCCCTGCGGGAGAACCCCTTTAACGTCATGGGTTGGTCGAATCTGGAGGCGGGAACGCAGGCGGGCATGTTCTTTGAGGCGCTGAGCGAGAAGTACGGCTTTTCGCTGGATACGCCGCTGTGCGATTTGCCCAGGGAGGCGCTCGACGTCGTGCTCTACGGCACGAAGGGCGAGCCGCTCAAGATTCACTACACGCGGCCCAACGGCGATTCGCACACGTTCACCGCGCCGTTTGAGGGCGTGATTCCCACCACCGAGCGCCGCGCCGCCGAGACGCAGAGCGATGCGACGAAGGCCTACTACGAGTCGCTCATGACCCAGACCCCCTGCCCGGACTGCCACGGACGCCGCCTGCGCCCCGAGATCCTGGCCGTGACGGTGGGCGGAAAGTCGATCGCGGATGTCTCCGATCTGTCGGTGCGCGATGCGCGCACGTTCTTTGCCGGGCTCTCCTTTGGCGAAAAGGACACGATGATCGCCGCGCCCATCCTCAAGGAGATCAGCGCGCGGCTGGGCTTTCTCAACGACGTGGGACTTGACTACCTCACGCTCTCGCGCGCGGCGGGCACGCTCTCGGGCGGCGAGGCGCAGCGCATCCGTCTGGCCACGCAGATCGGCTCCAGCCTGGTGGGCGTGCTCTACATTCTGGATGAGCCTTCCATCGGCTTGCACCAGCGCGACAACGCGCGGCTGATCGCCACGCTCAAGCACCTGCGCGACATCGGCAACACGCTCATCGTCGTCGAGCACGACGAGGACACCATGTTTGCCGCCGACCAGATCGTGGACATCGGCCCCGGCGCGGGCGAGCACGGCGGCCGCCTGATCGCCCAGGGCACAGCGCAGGAGATCATGGCCTGCCCCGAGTCGGTCACGGGCGCGTATCTCTCCGGGCGGCGCGGCATTCCGGTGCCCACGCGCCGCAAGACGCCCACCGGCTTTTTGCACGTGCGCGGCGCGCGCACGCACAACCTCAAGAATCTTTCGGTGGATATCCCGCTGGGCGTGATGACCGCCGTCACCGGCGTGTCGGGCAGCGGCAAATCCTCGCTGGTCAACGAGATCGTGTACAAGACGCTTCAGCGCGACCTCAACCGCGCGCATGTGCGGCCCGGCGACTGCGACGGCATCGACGGCGTGGAGCAGCTGGACAAGGTCATCGCCATCGATCAGTCGCCCATCGGCCGCACCCCGCGCAGCAACCCGGCCACGTATACCGGCCTGTTTGACATGATCCGCAAGGTCTTTGCCGCCACGCCCGAGGCCAAGGCGCGCGGCTACCGGGAAAACCGCTTCTCCTTCAACGTGCGCGGCGGCCGGTGCGAGGCCTGCTCCGGCGATGGCATCCTGCGCATTGAGATGCACTTCCTGGCGGATATCTACGTCCCCTGCGAGGTCTGCAAGGGCAAGCGCTACAACCGCGAGACGCTCGAGGTGCTCTACAAGGGCAAGTCCATCGCCGACGTGCTCGACATGACCGTCGAGGAGGCGCTTTCCTTCTTTGACGCCTACCCGCGCATCTCGCGCAAGCTGCAAACGCTCTACGATGTGGGCCTGGGCTACATCAAGCTCGGCCAGCCTTCCACCACGCTTTCGGGCGGCGAGGCGCAGCGCGTCAAACTGGCCACCGAGCTCTCGCGCACGTCCACGGGCAAAACCTTCTACGTGCTCGATGAGCCGACCACGGGTCTGCACATGGCTGACTGCGAGCGCTTGGTGGGCGTGCTGCGCCAGCTCGCGCACGGCGGCAACACGGTGCTCGTCATCGAGCACAACCTCGACGTGATCAAAGCGTGCGATTATGTCATCGACCTGGGGCCCGAGGGCGGCGACGGCGGCGGCACGCTGGTGTGCGAAGGCACGCCCGAAGAGGTGGCCACGTGCGAGAAGAGCTACACGGGGCAGTTCCTTTTGCCCGTGCTCCAAAAGAGCCGGTGCGTGGAAGTGACGGATTGACAAAAACTGAAAAGCAGCAGCCGCTTGCCAGGTTTGTTGCGCCCTCCCTCCGCCTGTGAGGGAGGTTTTTTATGTGCACTGCGCGCCAAACTGGGTGGTTTGGAGGGCCCAAGCCCTCCAAGTGGAATCCGAATCCGGCGACATGCGCGGCGGATTCGGGCCTTGCGTAGCAAGGCTTCCTTACGCTGTTTCCCGCCCGGGAGCCCCGAAGGGGCGAGAGGGAAACAGCGCAAATTTCTTCGGAAAAGGACGCCGTAGGCGGACTTTTTCGATATAGAATAGGCCCGCCGGATTGTCCGGCGGGCCTGAAAGAATAAAATAGAAAGAGATCAAAATGCCGCTTCAAGCATTCCGCGGGCGCCGACATAGACCGGCAGCACGCCCTCTTCGAGCGTGTCTTCCCCGCACATCAGGCGCAGGGAGAGCTGAAGCACGCAGGGCTGCTCGGGCAGCATGGCGGTCAGCACGCCCGCGTCGCCCCCCTCCGGAGGGCAGATAGCCTCGTGCCGGGCAATCGCTTTGCCGTCCTTGTCAATCAGCGTGGCCAATGCGGTCAGCGGTCTGCCGCGGTGAACGGGGCTGAGCGCGCCGGGCGATGTGAATACCCACAGGGATGCGCTGAAGTGCGCGCCCGTCCACCACGCGCCGCGAAGCGGAAGCGGGCTCAGGTGCACAGGGGAGAGCGCACAGGCGAGCGCATCGGCGATATCGGGCTTGTTCCAGTCGCCCGGGGCGCAGAGCGCGCCCGTCAGGCGGCCTTGCCGGGCGGCCTCGGCGCGCAGGCGCACGCAGAGGGCGTCAAGCCAGGCCAGCGTGCTGCGCACGGCGGCGTCCTGCGGATCAAGCGCCCTGCCGGAGAGCTCCAGCAGGATGTCGTCTGCCGTCATGTCGCCGGGCATGGGCCGGGGCGCGGCCGTCAGCCCGCACAGCTGCCAGGCGGAGAGCTCCGGCGGCGTGGCCTGGTCGAGCGCACCGGGCGTCTCCTGGAAGGTGACGGAGGGCAGGCGTTGGAGCCGGTTGCAAAGCACTTTGTTTTTGCCCGTGATCTGGCGCACGGCGATTCCGGCGCGCGTCAGGTCGTCGTAGAGCGCATCCGGCGCGGGCACGGGCAGGCACACGCCCGGCAGGTGCAGGGAAAGCAGGCGGGGCAGCAGCACATAGCCCGGCAGCAGGCACTCCGCGGCGGTCAGCGGCACATCGTAGGGGGCTGTGCGGCCCCGGTAGCCGCAGGACAGCGCGATGCTGTCGCACAGGACGCCGGGCAGCGATGAGGATGGCCGCGTGCGCAGAAACAGCTGCACCTTGACCACCGGCAGCGGGTATGAAACGCCCGGCACAAACGCCTCCGCCGGAACCGGGATGGACAGCGAGGCCTGCCGGTGTTCGTCCGCATCAAGCGTCAGGGTGATCTCCCAGGCGGGCAACGGAATGTCGCCGGATACCGCCTGGGCGCGCAGCGAATAGGTGCCCGCCTCGCGCGCCCACACGCCGGCTGTCAATTGCATGTGCTTGCGCGCCGCATCCGGCGTCAAGAGCACGCTATTGAGCTGCGCGTGCGCTGTCAGATGCAGCAGCACCGGGCCGCCTACGCCGCAGGGGCGCATCTCATCAAAGCACAGCGCCAGCTCACCCTTTTGGGCGGCTGTCAAAAACGGCGTCAGATCCAGCGAGAGCTCGCCTGGCGTGGTGCACGCGGCCGGGGGTTTGGTGCTGTCAAACGTGGCCAGCGGCTTCCCGTCCAGCGTCACCTGGCCGCGGCCTACGGGGGCGCTCACGATCAGACGGGCGGTCTGTGCGCGCAGCGCGCAAAGGTCGAGGGTGTGCACGAGGGAAACGGGGCCCGTCACATCCGGCGGAATCCACGCGGGTAGTGCGAAAGGCGCCTCCTGCTGGGCTTCCTCCGGGGCGCCTTCCTGCGGCGACTGCCCCAGCAGATCCGAAAAGGCCTGCAAATCCTGTGCGCCGGGCAGCGAAAACCCCGCCGTCTGCCCGGGCGTCATGTATCCGGGCAGCGTTTGGGCCCGAAGCCTCCATTGTGTCAGCAGCGGAAGACAGGCGATCATCGGCCATCCCTCTGCGCGGCGTTTACCATCGCATGGGCCATCAGCAGGCCGCAGATCGTCTTGGCGTCGCAGATCTCCCCGCGCATCACGCGTGCGACGGCTTCCTCAAGCGGCATCCGCACCAGAGAGAGAAATTCGTCCTCGTCAAGGTGCATGTCCCCCTGGGTCAGATCCTGCGCGAGGTACAGCGCAATCCGCTCCGTGCAAAAGCCCGGCGTGGTCAGAATGGTTGTCATGTGCGTCATGCGGCCCGCGCAAAGGCCCGTTTCCTCGCGCAGCTCGCGCTCGGCGCACAGCAGGGGATCTTCGCTCGCACTGTCGAGCTTGCCCGCCGGAATCTCCAGCGTGATCTTGTCGATGGCCACCCGGTGCTGGCGCACCAAAACCGTCGTCCCGTCGGGGTAGACGGGCACGACCGCCGCCGCGCCTTTGTGCACGACAATCTCCCGGGTCGCCTCATGCCCGTTGGGGCAGGTGACCTGCCATTTTTCCACGTGCAGAATCGCACCGTCATACAGCGTTTGTGATGAAAAGGGAATCTCCCTGAGCTTTGCATCGTCCATGGAATGGTCCTTTCCGCCTGGAAATGCCATGCGCGGCATTCCCAAAGGCCTTTGCGTCATTTTTGTGTGAATTCTTTTTGTGAATTCGACTTTTGCGGGAAGAATCCCTGCCTCACATTCGTTTTATACGCGTAAAACAGCAAATGCCTGGCAATTCCGGCCTCGGAGTTGACAGGCGGCTTTTGTCGATTTACAATGAAAACGGTAATACCGAGGATGGGCCCGCCAAAGGCGCCGGCCTTTGTAGCCGGGGGCCCCATGGCTTACCCGAAAAAGGAGGATATCAGACATGAAGCAACTCATTCGCCGGATGACGGCAGCAATGCTCTGTGCGGCGCTTTGTCTGGCTTCACCGTTCGCATCCGCACAGGACGTGGCGGGCATTCAGACGCTGGAATTGGATTATGCCAGCCTTTGGGCAAGCCTGACCGTCACGATGCCCGATGGTTCGCAGCAGGATATTCCCGTGTCCACTGTGACCACGACCCTGGGCGACGTGGTGTACTGGGTGGATCAGAGCGTGCTGACGCCGGAGCAGGTGGCGGCGCTGGCCACTGGCCAGTTTACGCTGATCAACCAGGCGGACGGCGCCGTGGTGGCGCAGTTCTCGCTGGAGGGAAGCGGTGCGGGCACGGTCTATGACCAGCCTGTGCAGCTGGTCAGCCCCACCGATGTGAACGTCACCGTGACGCTGCTGTTTTCAAGCGGGCTGTACCCGGTGCCGGTGACGCCGGAGGAGGCAGACGCGATTCTTGCGCCGTTTGGCTATGCGACGCCGGAATCCCCTGCGACCGAGCCGGAGCAGCCGGTGACCGAGCCGGAGACGCCGGTGACGGAACCGGAAACCCCTGTGACTGAACCGGAACAGCCTGTGACGGAGCCGGAACAGCCTGTGACGGAGCCGGAAGTGCCGGTGACGGAGCCGGAGCAGCCGGTGACCGAGCCGGAGCAGCCTGTGACCGAGCCGGAACAGCCTGTGACGGAGCCGGAAGTGCCTGTGACGGAGCCGGAGCAGCCGGTGACGGAGCCGGAGCAGCCGGTGACGGAGCCGGAACAGCCTGTGACCGAGCCGGAACAGCCTGTGACCGAGCCGGAAGCGCCTGTCACGGAACCGGAACCCCCTGAAACCGAGCCGGAAGTGCCGCAGGTCACCGTGCCGCAGTATGTGACGGCGGGTGAGCTGGGGGCCGTGCTGTACACGGAGCCGCACGCAGCGGAAGAGTACCGCGTGGCGGATGTGTGGGCAGGCGATGTGATGAGCGCATTCAGCTATGCGCAGGATGAGACGGGCGCGATCTGGTGGGCTGTGACGGATTACCGCAGCGGCCTGATGGGCTACGTGCAGTCTGACCTGGTGGTTGAGCTGGACGCGGAGACGGCGAGTGTGCTGATGGCGCAGATCGACGCCGAGAAGGCGGAGCCGGAAACCCCGGAGACGCCCGAGACCGAGCCGGAACAGCCGGAAACGGAGCCGGAGCAGCCGGAGACCGAACCGGAGACCCCTGAAACCGAGCCGGAAGTGCCGGTGACTGAGCCGGAAGTGCCGGTGACGGAGCCGGAGACGCCCGAAACCGAACCGGAACAGCCGGAGACTGAGCCGGAGACCCCTGAAACCGAGCTGGAAGTGCCGCAGTATGTGACGCCCGGCGAGCTGGGAGCCGTGCTCTACACGGAGCCGTACGCATCGGAAGAGTACCGCGTGGCGGATGTGTGGACGGGCGATGTGATGAGCACGTTCAGCTATGAGCTGGACGATGCAGGCACGATCTGGTGGGCTGTGACGGATTACCGCAGCGGCCTGATGGGCTACGTGCAGTCTGACCTGGTGGTCGGCATCGACCAGGATGCCGCCAACATGCTGATGGCGCAGATCGACGCCGAGAAGGCGGAGCCGGAAGAGCCGGAGACGGAACCGGAGCAGCCGGAGACCGAACCGGAGCAGCCGGAGACCGAGCCGGAAACGCCCGAGACTGAACCGGAAACGCCGGTGACCGAGCCGGAAACCCCTGAAACCGAGCCGGAGCAGCCCGAGACTGAGCCGCAGACGGCCTATGCGGTAACCAATAACAAGAACAGCGACACCAATAACCTGCGTGACGCGGTGAATGGAAGCGTCCTGTCCGAAGTGCCCAACGGTGTGCTTCTGGAGCTGGGCGAGAGCACGACCGATGAAGGCGGCAACCTGTGGTATGCCGTGACGGTTGTGGAAAGCGGCCTGAGCGGCTATATGCGCGACTATCTGGTGACGCAGATCACCTACGAGGATGCGCAGAGCCGTCTGGAGGCGATGGGACAGGAGCAGACCGGTGAGCCGGAGACGGAACCGGAACAGCCGGAGACGGAACCGGAACAGCCGGAGACGGAACCGGAGCAGCCCGAGCAGGGTGATGGCACGTATGCCACAACGTTCCCGTCGTACGGCATCACGGTGGAGCAGAGCGACAATGCCTATCTGATTCTGTTTACGGCGCCGGGCGCCGCGCCGCCGCAGAGCGGAGCGATTCCCAAGATCAGCGAGCCGACGCCGCTGGAATTGAGCAGCCTGACCCATAGCGCGGACGGCGTGGCCTGGTATCTGGCGCGCAACATGAACACGAATGAGGAAGGATACATCCAGGCTTACAACGTGCGCCTGGTGTCCAAGGAGGAAGCGGAGGCTGCGGTCGATCCGAACGCCGCGACGCCGATTCCGCCGGCTGAAACGGAAAAGCCGGAGGAAACGCCTGAGCCTGATCCGACGCCTTCCCCGACGCCGGTTCCGCAGGAGCTGACCGCTGGCGATGTCTACCATTATGGACGCAACACGGGCGCGCAGGTGGCGCTGCGCAAGTCGCCCGACGCCAATTCTGAAAACCTGATCACGCGCCTGGAGGCAGGCACGATCGTCTGGGTCATGCAGTGCACGGAAGGCGATCTGGAGGATGCCTGGTGCCTGGTGCGCACGAACAACATGGAAGGCTACATGATGGCCAAGTTCGTGCAGCTGATGGGCGTGGAGGAAGAAGCGGAGTACCGCGCCTCGCTGGATGATCCCGAGGTAGCGCCGCAGCCAACCGAGGAACCCACGGCGGAGCCGACTGAGGAGCCCACGCCGGATCCGACGGATTCGCCTGAACCGACGGCCACCCCGGCGCCCCAGCAGATGCAGGCCTATGGCCGCGTCGTGCAGGACAATGCGCCGATGCGCGCGAATCCCGAAGAGAGCGCCTATCTGCAGAAGATGCTCACCGCTGAGTCGGTGGTGTCCATCTCCCAGAGCCTGATGGGCAGCGACGGCACGATGTGGTATCTGGTGCAGTATGACGGCGAGTGGGGCTATATCAAGACCGATCTGGTGCGCCTGATGGGCGAGCAGGAGACGAAGGATTACCTGGCCCAGCTCGAGGCGGCGAACGCCACCCCGACGCCCACCGCCGAGCCGACGCCCACCCCGGTGCCGACCGCAACGCCTGCGCCGCAGGATATGCGCGTGTATGCGCGTGTGATTAACGATGGCACGCCGCTGCGCGGCAACCCGGATGCGAATGCCTATCTGCAGACCATCCTGAACAAGGATACCGTCGTCTATATCTTCCAGAGCCAGATTGCCGCCGACGGCATGACCTGGTATCTGGTGCAGTACAGCGGCCAGTGGGGCTACATCCGTGCGGACCTGGTGCGCCTGATGGGCGAGCAGGAGACGAAGGATTACCTGGCCCAGCTTGAGGCCGAGATGGCCACGCCCACCCCGCTGCCGCAGGCCACGCCGGAACCGCCTGGCCCCAATGCCAGGAGCTCTTACGCTAAGTTGATCGCGGACGCGGTGAACCTGCGCAAGACTCCGTCGACTTCCGGTACGTCGCTTGGAAGGCTGCCGATCAATACCTTGTTGCTGATCACCGGCGAGCAGTCGGATGGCACCTATACCTGGTATCAGGTGAACTACAACTGGCAGGATGGCTATGTTCGCAGCGATATGCTGCAGATCCTGACGATCGCTGAGCTGCAGGCCTATCTGGCCGAGCAGGCGGCGACTACGCCAAAGCCCGGCGCGACCACGACGCCCAACAGCAACCACCAACACATGATCAGGGTGCCGAGGCCGCCGAGGTTGGTGCCGATGATGAGGGCCCGAACGTCCTGGGTGAAGCCGGAGAGCAGCAGCGCCGCCGGGACGTTGCT
>DVJV01000203.1 GCA_018716525.1 Candidatus Ventricola gallistercoris | reverse complement strand
CTGCGGCCCTCCAAACCTCCCGGAACGGTTTTTTGACAGTCTGAGGCGCGTCTGTCCGCGCCTGTCAGTCGTCCCCTTGTCAATACAAAAGGGACAGGCCCTCAAGCCTGCCCCCTCTTTTGCAAGTGGATGTTACTCGATGTAGTTGACAGTCACCAGAGAGGTCTCCACGGCCGGCTCCGTCAGCTCAGCAGAGACGACCAGCTCGCCGGAACGAATCGCTTCGATCAGCTCGTTGTACTCGTCCATCGTGAAGCTCTTGAAGCACCAGGAGGTCTCCGCCGTCGGCAGGCCCACGTAGTCGCCCGCCTGGAGGTTCAGGGTCTCGATCTTGCCGCCGATGTCAGACCAGGTACCGTCAAAGAACTTGCCCAGCGCATTCTCGGTCGCAGCCTGCAGGCCCTTGATGGCAGAGGTCACGAACGGGTTGTACGCCCAGCCGTTGTTCTGGATGCCGGCCTCGCCGACCGCATGCTGGTCAACGTCCACGCCCACGACATAGCCGTTGTGGTTGAGCGCAGCCTCGACCGCAGAGGTGTAGATGCCGCCGCCGCAAGCGAACACGATCTCGGTGCCGTTGCTGTACCAGCCGTCCATCTTCGCGGTGATGTTCGCATCGCCGAAGAACTGGCCGCCGTAGGTGTAGTTGATCTCGATGGCCGTGCCCATCTCCGCAGCCGCCGCGTTGGCGCCCTGCACGAAGCCGTAGCCATAACGCTGCACGGCAGGAACCGCCATGCCGCCCAGGAAGCCCAGCTTGGTGTAGCCGTCCTTGACGACCGCGTAGCCGGCCATGTAGCCGCACTGCTCCTCACCAAACACGGCGCAGTAGAGGTTGTCCTGCGCGGCGACGCCGCCCAGATCGCCCTCGGCCACGTCAACGGCGATGAAGCACACGTCGGGGTAGAGCTCCTGCGCCTGCGCAACAGTCTCGCCGAACAGATAGCCCGGGCAGACGATGACCTTCGCGCCATCGGATACCGCCTGGTCAATGGAGTTCAGGCGCTCGTCAGTGCTGTCAGCAGAGGGCTGATAGTACTGATAGGTGATGTTGTTCGCGGTCGCGTAGGCCTCGACACCCTCCCAGCAAGCCTGGTTGAAGGACTCGTCATCAATGGTACCGACGTCCGTGACCAGCGCGATCTCCGCAGCCATAGCCGGAGCAGAGGCAAGAACCAGCAGCGCCATCAGCGCCAGCAACATGGAAAGAATCTTCTTCATGATGCATTCCTCCTGAGTTGATAATTCACACCGCGTGGGTGTTGTGACAGACTCATTATACCATCACCCCACGCCGTTTGTAAACGGGCATCAGCAAAAATATGCGATTTAAGACCGGATATTCTGTGTAGTTTTGTGATGTTTTCTCCCGCTTCATCGGCACGCAACCGCCGTCACATGCCGTATGTAAATCCTTCGCCAAGTGTCTCATGCACATCGCAGATGGTGACGAACGCGCGCGGGTCAACCTCGGAGACAAGCTTCTTGAGCCGTGCCGCCTCCATGCGGGAAACCACGCACATGAGCATCCCCAGCCGTTTTCCTTCATACGTGCCCCGTGCCTCCAGCCGGGTACAGCCTCTGTTCACCTCCACGTGAATGCGGCGAATGATCTCCTCCGTGTGATCGGAGATAATCAAAAACTGCATTGCTGTATTGAATCCCTTGATGACGGCATCCATCGCCTTGGCAGAAACAAAGAGCGCTACCAAAGCAAACAGGCCAGCCTGGAGCCCGAAAACCATCGCCGCAACGACAACGACCGTAGCGTCGATGGCAAACAGAATGCCGGGCACACTCAGGAATCCGGCCTTGCTGTGAATAAGCATGGCGGCCATGTCCGTGCCGCCGGTGGTCGCGCCCGCGCGCACCACGAGCCCCAGGCCCACGCCCAGGCCCACGCCGCCGAACACGGCAGAAAGCATGATATCCTCCGCGAGCATCTGCACCGGAATCAGATCGATAAACAAGGAGAGCAGCATCATCGCCACGAATGAACGAACCGCAAAGCGCCACCCCACGTGGCTGAACCCCAGCGCAAACAGCGGCAGGTTGATCAGAAAGCTGATCAGGCCCACGCCAAGCGGCACCGCGCTCGCCAATATGGTGGCGATACCCGTCACGCCGCCCGGAGCGATGTCGTGCGGCAGAAAAAACCAGACAAAAGACATGGCCGTGAGCAGCGCGCCGGCCACAATCAGCGCGTAGTCGCGCGCCATCTGCAAGCCTTCTTTTTTCCAATTGATCTCTTTGAGTTTGTCCATCGGTATCGCCTCTTTCTCGTGCGTGCCGCCTTCGGCACGACTTGTCCCCTGTTTCTCTGTAAAGAAGCAGGGCCATCCCCTGCTTCCAAAGCCAACCTATCTTCCCATGCCCAGCGCGACCAGCAGCGCGGCGTCGACACGGCGCAGCACCAGCCCTTCAATATGGCCGGCGCGTCCGCGCAGGCGCTGCTTTTCCAGCGTGCGGATCTGCTCACACAGCACGAGCGAATCGCACTTGAGCCCGCTGTCGCGCGCGCTGACCCATACGTGCGTGGGCAGGTCGCTCTTGTCCAGCCGCGACGTCATCGCCGCACAGATGACCGTCGGGGAAAACCGGTTCCCACGGTCATTCTGGATGATGACCACAGGGCGCACGCCTCCCTGCTCGCTGCCGACAACGGGATTCAGGTCGGCAATAAAGATATCTCCGCGATTGACCTCCATGATCTCACAACCCAATTGCTCAAATCATGGAGCTTCGCCCCCGCATGATTATGGTATGCCCGCGCAGGCCGCCGCGTTATTCAATGCGCAGCCTTTCGCACACATCCATCGCCGTCACCGCGCGGGCGCCCAGCACGGCCTGGGCCACCTCGCCCGCCCGGCCGTGATAATACGCGCCAACGCGCGATGCATCCATGGCCGCCATGCCCTGCGCCATCAGGCTAGCGATGACGCCGGTGAGCACATCGCCGCTGCCGCCCGTAGCCATGCCGTCGCACCCGGTGATGTTCATGGCCACATCTTCGCCCTGGGCAATCACCGTCGTGGCACCCTTGAGCAGCATACATGCGCCCATATCCGCCGCCAGCTGCTGGGCATACTCCACCGGAGACGCCGCCACATCCGCGGCGGTCACGCCGCACAGCCGCGCCATCTCGCCCGGATGCGGGGTGAGCACCGTGTTTGCGCCCACGCCTCCGCCATACCGTGCCAGCAAATACAGCGCATCGGCATCGATGACCTTGGGCACATCGCTGCGAACCAGCGGCTCTATGGCCTGCCACACGCCCTCCTCGCGCCCCAGCCCCGGGCCGATGGCCAGCGCGCCCTTGCCTTCCAAAAGCGCAAGCAACGCCTCGGAAGCATCCATGGACAGCATCGCGCCGTCGGAAACGACCCGCGCCACCGCACAGGGCGCCTGAGCCTGCACCGTGGTAAGCACCGGGAACGGACAGGCAACCGTCACCAGCCCCGCGCCCGCCCGCTGCGCGGCGCGTGCGCAGAGCGCCGCGGCCCCTGCCATGCCCTCGCTGCCTGCCACGCACAGCACATGGCCAAACGTCCCTTTGTGCCCATCCTTCGGGCGCGAGGGAAGCAGCGCCCGTGCGTCGGCATCCTCCAGCACGTCAATGCCCTGCGCCCCATCCCACTCCGGCAGAATGCCGATGTCCGCAACGATCAGCTTGCCCGTGAGCGCCCGGCCAGGAAAGAGCATGTGCCCGTGCTTGGCCCGGTGAAACGTGACTGTGACATCCGCGCGCACAGCCGCGCCGAGCACCTGCCCGCTCGCCCCGTCCACGCCCGAGGGCATATCCACGGCAATTACCGGCAGGCCGCTTTCGTTGATGCGCTGCA
This sequence comes from Candidatus Ventricola gallistercoris, assembly GCA_018716525.1. Taxonomy (GTDB): domain Bacteria; phylum Bacillota; class Clostridia; order Christensenellales; family Aristaeellaceae; genus Ventricola; species Ventricola gallistercoris. The sequence goes on along the minus strand of DVJV01000203.1, from coordinate 6,682 downwards.
CCGCGCTCAGGGGCACGCCTTCCAGCGCGCGGCTGAGCCCCGTGCCATAGAGTGCGTCGACCACTGCCGCGCACTCCGGCGGCACCGGGGGCGCTTCACCGTAGAGCACATTGAGCGAGGCGCCGCAGGCATTGAGCAGACAGGCGTTGACGCCCGCGTCCCCGCGCATCTGCGAGGGATTCTTGAGCAGCCACACATCCGCCCGGCCGCCGTCCTGCATCCACAGCCTGGCAGCCGCCGCGCCGTCTCCGCCGTTGTTGCCGCCGCCGCAGACAAACAGCACCCGGCTTCCCGGCTTCACCCGTTCACGAAGCGCGGCGACCACAGCCTGCGCCGCATGCTCCATCAGCAGGATGGAAGGATACCCCGTTCCATCCAGAAAAGCGCGCTCCATCTCCTGCATATCCTGCGGAGAAATCGTTCTGAGCACCGCGCACACCTCCCGTCACACCTTGTTCCGCTCAGCCGGTGATCACGGCAAACGCCACCGCCATATCCTGCTCATGCGAAAGCGACAGCCGCACCTGCCGCCCACCAAGCGCCTGCAGCCTCTCCAGCGCAGCGCCTGTGAGCATCACATGCGGCATTCCGCCCGGCGCATGGCACACGCCGATCTGCCCGGGCGACACGCCGCCGGAAAAGCCCGTTCCCAGCGCCTTGGCCACCGCTTCCTTCGCCGCAAACATTGCCGCCGCGCTCTGTGCGGCGCCTTTGCCCTTCAGCGCCAGGTACGCGCGCTCCTCGCCGGTATAGACGCGCTCCATAAAGTGCGCCCGCTCCATCGCCCGCGCGATGCGCGCGATCCCGCACAGATCCACGCCCACACCCAGCACGCCCACGTCACGCATACCCCATCAATCCGCGGACGGACACATCCGCCGCCAGCACTTCGCGTTCGTTTCCCGCGTCATCGCGCACGATCAGCGAGCCGGAGTCCGTCACGGCCACCGCCAGGCCCACGAACGATTCCCCGTTTCCGCTCACCCGCACGCGCTGCCCCAATGTGGCCGAACACTCGCGGTAGGCATGCATCAGCGCATCCGGCGTGAGCGCATCGGTCTGCTCAAACGCCTGCAAAAACGCGCGCGCCACCTCCGCCCGGCTGTTCTCTTTGCCCGTGAGCAGATCCAGCGAGGAAGCCGTCTGCGCCAGATCGCCTTCAAACGCCCGCTGATGCACATTGACGCCCACGCCGGCGACGACGTCGTGCACGCACTGCTCGTCTGCGTTCATCTCAAGGAGCATTCCCACGATCTTTCTGCCCTGGCAGACGATGTCGTTGGGCCACTTGATGCGCGCATCCAGACCACACGTATTGCGGATCGCCCAGGCGGTGGCCAGCGCCGTTTGCAGCGAGATGCGCGCAACCTGCGAGGGATGCACCTGCGGGCGCAGGATCAGCGTCATGAAGAGGCCCTCGCCCGCCGGGGAGATCCACTGCCTGCCACGCCGTCCGCGCCCGGCTGTCTGCTCGTCGGCAAGCACAAACGTGCCGTGCGGGGCTCCCTGGGCAGCCAGCTCCCGCGCCAGGCGGTTTGTGGAATCCACACTGCGCCGGTAGACAATCTCGCAACCGGCCCACGCCGTGTGCAGGCCGCGCCTGACCACCGGCGCCATCAGGCTATCCGGGCAGGCGATCAGCCGGTAGCCCTGCCTGCCGAGCGATTCGATTTCAAACCCGCATTCGCGCAGCTTGTCGATCTGTTTCCAGACCGCCGCGCGCGTCACGCCCAGCTCCTCGCTAAGCGACTGGCCGGAAACGGTGTCCGCCTCCATCAGGCGGGATAGTATGCGCTCTGTCATGTGCTCTCCTTCCGCGTGTGCCCCGTCGCCCTTCCTCTTTCGCTTTTCACTCCACCCGTCTATTGTAGCAAAAATCGGCCTGCGTTTCAAGGCGTACCCCGCCGCTTGCCAAATCCCGTTCATTCCTTTATAATAAAGAGGTGTTGTCATTCATCGCGGGCCTCGGCGGCCCGCCTGCGGGCGTTTATCCCGCTCACTTTCTGCGCACATTAAGCGCGGATAATCTCACTTGCAATGCCTCAAAAGGAGTTTCTCATGACCAGTATCAGCGCCATTGTATCCGCCCTCAAGCAGAACATCGCCCGCGCCGTTGTCGGCAAGGACGACGTGGTTGAACTCATGCTCATCGCGCTGCTGTGCGAAGGCCACGTGCTCATCGAAGACGTGCCCGGCGTGGGCAAAACCACACTGGCCAGCGCCCTGGCGCGCTCGCTTTCCTGCTCATTCAGGCGCATTCAGTTCACGCCGGACATCACCCCTTCGGACATCACCGGATTCACGATGCCCAATCTCTCCGGCGAAATGCAGTACCGGCCCGGCGCCATCATGAGCCAGATCGTGCTCGCGGACGAAATCAACCGCACATCGCCCAAGACCCAGTCCGCCCTGCTGGAAGTCATGGAGGAGCGCCAGGTGACGGTCGATGGCGTCACCTATCCCTTAGCCAGGCCGTTCATGGTGCTCGCCACCCAAAACCCGGTCGATTTTGTGGGCACCTATCCCCTGCCCGAGGCCCAGATGGACCGCTTCTTCATGCGCATCTCCATCGGTTACCCGTCTGTGGCAGATGAAATGGAGATTCTCGAGCGCTATTGCGGCGAGACCAGCCCCATGCAGACGGTTGGGGTCATCTGCTCCTCGGAAGATGTGCTGGCCATGCAGCAGGAGGTCAAGACGGTCTACTGCGCCAAGGAAGTGCGCGCCTACATCGCTGCCATCTGCGCGGCCACGCGCGACACGGCGTACCTCAACCTGGGCGCCAGCACGCGCGCGGCCATCGCGCTTTTGCACGCCTCACAGGCCAATGCGCTGCTGTGCGGGCGCGACTACATCATCCCGGAAGATGTCCAGCACATGGTGCCCAGCGTCCTGTGCCACCGCCTGGTGCTCTCGTCTGAAGCGCGCATGCGCGGATACAGCGCGCCCCAGGTGCTGGGCGAGCTGCTCTCCTCCGTGCGCATCCCGGTGAAGCTCAAATGACGGCGCGCGGCTTTTACACGCTGCTCTTCAGCGCGCTGATGCTGTTTACCGCACTGTCTGTCGGCAGTGCGGGCGCCTTTTTGCTGGGCATTGCCGCGCTGATTTCGTGGCTGCTGGCGCTTGTGAGCGTATTTTTGACGGTTTTGACCTGCCGCATCACCCAGCAGCTTGCCAGCACCGAGGTGCAGCGCGGCAGCCTGTGCCGCTACCACGTCGGTGTGCGACTGCTGCTGCCGATGCCCATCGCCCCGCTTTTCCTGCGCCTGTCCATGCCGAACGGAAAGCAGAGCGAGTTTTTGCTGCGCGCCCGGCTGATCGGCCAGACCCAGAGCGAAAACAACTTTTCCTGCCCCCATGTGGGCGTATTCTCCGTAGGCATCACGCACATCGGGTTTGTGGATTGCTTTGGCATGTTCTGCGTGCGCCTGCACACCCATGCCGCGCTGCCCAAGCTGACCGTGCTGCCACGCCCGGCTGAGAGCATGCCCGTTTCCTTCAGCCCGGGCGAGGGGGAAAGTTCCATGGCCCTGCGCGCACAGGCCGACCGGAGCACGCCCTCCGACGTGCGCACCTGGCAGGATGGCGACGAGCTCAAGCGCGTGCACTGGAAGCTCTCCATGCGCCGCCAGGAGCTGATGGTGCACACTTACGAAACGCCCCAGCGCCCCGATGCGCTGGTGCTGCTCAATTGCGCGCTTGGGGATATTGCCGGGCCCCAGCGCCTGACGATGGTGGATGTGCTCACAGAATCCTGCGCGGGCATTCTCAAACGCCTGCTGGAGGATGGGCACACCACCCGCCTTCCGCTTTCCGGCCGGACGCTGCGCGAATACAGCGGCCAAAACAGCGAGGCGCTGCCCGATATGCTGCGCGCCCTGGCGCAGGAACCGTTTGACGGGGCGCCCGAGTTTGCGCGCGTGATCTGGGACAGCGCACGCAGAATGCAGCGCACGGGTTCCACCGTGCTGCTCTCCTGCGATCTGACGCCCGCCATCGCAGATGCCGCCATCGCCATATCCCGCATGGGGCCGCACACGCGCTTTACGCTCGTCACAGCAGGCGACGCGACCCCGGACCAACGCAAGCTGCTTGACCTGCTGCTCGCCAGCGGTCTGGAAGCCACCCACATCAGCGCCGCGTAAGCCGTCCGGTGAATGCTGGGGATCACTCCCTTTTCCGAAAGGATTTCCGCATGAAGAACCCGCTTTTTTCCCTCCCAAAGGCGCTGGGCCTGCACACGATCGTCACCTTTTTGGTCGGCATCGGCTGCGTGTATCCCCTGTCGCTCTCCCTGGGGTTGACCGCGCCGGTGTCGCTTGGCGTAGGGTGCTGCCTGCTGGTGGCGCTTCTGTTTGCAGCGTTTGATTGTGTGCCACGCCTTCGCGCCCTCGCTTACCCGGCGTTGTTTCTTGGCATCGCCGCGCTGGCCATCCGCTACGCGGGGCAGGCATCCGCCATCAGCGCCGCGCTCGTGCTCATGGTCAACGGCCAGACGCTCGCGCTCATGGCCTATTCCCGCGCCATTGTCGTGCTTCTTTCCCTGCTGTTTACGGGCGTTGGCGCATCGCTGGCGCGCAGCGACCAGGCCTTCTTCCCGCTTGCGCTGCTGACCATCGCCCTGCTCTTTGTCATCTCCTTTCTGGGGGCCAACGTGAGCGCCACCTCGCTCCTTCCGCTCGTGCTTGCGCTGCTCATCAGCGGCCGGGCACAGGGTGTGCACACGCTGCGCATCGTTCCCTGCGCCGCGCTGGTGCTCGCGCTCACCGCGCTTTGCATGCCCCTGGCCGGAAAGACCGTGCCGGAATTCGCCGATGCCGCAAAAAAACTGCGCCAGGCCATTGGCGATTACCTGTTTTTCACCGATCCGCGAACCGCGTTTTCCCTGAGCACCACCGGCTGGCAGCCTCTGGGCGTCAACCGCCTGGGTGGCCCCGTATCGCCCCAAGATACCCCGGTAATGCAGGTGCGCACCTCCGGCCGCACCCTGCTTCGTGGCGCCATTAAAAATTACTACAGCGGCTCCGCCTGGATGGATACCACCTCCGGGCGGCGTTACCTGTACATCAACCCCCGCTTTTCCTCGCTCCGGCGGAACCTGTTTGACCTGGGCCGTCCCGACGGCGACATTCGCACGCTCTTCCCTGAGGAGGAGACGATCACCGTGCTCATGCGCGCGGATTCCGCCAGCACGCTCTACCTCACGCAGCGGTTTGAAGCGCCATCCGGCACAGGCATCGTGCCGTATTTCTCGCCCGCCAGCGAAGTCTTCGGCACGCGCAGCCTTTCCCAGGGGGACAGCTACACGTTTACCGGTTCCCGGCTGACGGCCGATTCACCCCAGGTGCGCGAAGCCGTGCTCGCCGCCATGCAAAACGACGATCCTTACTACGAAACCGTGCAAAGCGCTTATCTGCAACTGCCCGATCTCGTCGAGCCGGAAGTCTTTGCGCTCGCCCAGCAGATTACCGACGGGCTTGACAACGCGTTTGACCGTGCCTTTGCGCTATACCGCTATCTGCAAATCCAGTACCCCTACACGCTCGAGCAAAGCGAGCCGCCCGTGGCCCGGGACTTTGTCTCCTGGTTTCTGCTGAGCGAGCAGAAGGGATACTGCACCTCCTTTGCCAGTGCGCTGGCGGTGATGGCGCGCTGCATCGGCATTCCCGCCCGCTATATTGAGGGCTATGCCGCCGATCCTGACGTGGATGGCGTGGCGCGCGTCACCCAGCAGGATGCGCACGCCTGGGCCGAGCTCTACTTTCCCGGTTTTGGCTGGCTGACGTTTGACCCCACCCCCTCCGAAAACGGCGGTCCCTCTTCCCCCGAAGGCGGCAGTGATATACAGCCGCCTCAGCCTTCCGCAACGCCGCCCGACAGCACGCCTGAGCCCAGCCCTACCCCCAGCGCGCCGCCCACGACGCCCCCTGAAGCAACGCCGACACCGCCCGACGCAACACCGGCATCCGAGGCACAGACCCCCACGCCAACGCCTGCGCCCTCCCAGACCCCGACACCCGCCCCTTCCAGTGCCCCTTCGCCCAGCCCCACGCCGGACCCCGGCCAGACAGAGGATCAGCCTTCATCCGCTTTGCCGATTCTCTGGGCGCTCTTGATCGTACTGCTGCTTCTTGCCGCTGCCGCTCTTCGGCTGATGCTTTGCGCACCCGCGCGCCTGGCTGCACAAAATCGCAACGCGGGCGAAGCGCTCATGGTGTGGTACCATGCCATTGAAGAGGCGCTGCTGTGCATGGGCATCCGTGCCGCGCCCGGGGAAGCCCCGGCTACGTTCCTGCTGCGCGCCCAGCAGGCGCTTGGAAACCGCGTGAAGCTGACGATGCTGGGCAAGGCGCTGTGCATCGTGCGCTACAGCCCATATAAGCTTAACCGCACACAGCCTGAGCGCGCGCAAAAGACATACCTGGCATTGCTGGGTATCATGCGTCTGCCTCAAAAAGCGCACCTCTATGCGCGCAGGCTTATCTACGGTTCCGCGCCCAAACAATAAAAAGAAAGGGGCTGCTTTCCCCGCAAAGGGAAAGCAGCCCCTGCAGACTGTCAAAAAACCCATCCGGGAGGTTTGGAGGGCTAAAGCCCTCCAAATGCAATCCGAATCCGGCGACATGTGCGGCGGATTCGGAAGCCTTGCTGTGCAAGGTTTCCTTGCGCTGTTTCCCGCCCG
>DVJV01000202.1 GCA_018716525.1 Candidatus Ventricola gallistercoris | reverse complement strand
GGAAATTGTTGACATTATTTCCGAAATAAGATATACTTATTTCAACAGGAAAAGGGAAGAAGACCGGAGGGAACAACCGATGAAATATCTGCTTCAGGTGAGCACGGGTTCTTTTTCGCATACTTCGGTGGAAGCGCAGACGGTTGCGGAAAAGCTGGAACGGTGCCTGGACCGGATTGCCGTGGAAAAAGTGATCTTTGGCTGGTCGCCGGATCGCGCTGTGAATGAGAGCCTGGTTGGGCTGCTTGAAAAGAGAGGCATTGAAAAATACATCTGGCTTCCGGTGTTCAGCGAAATTCATAGGCCGGAAACATCCGATGCGCTGGTGGATGTGACGGGCCAAAGCGGGAAAGCCATTTCTCACCTCTGCCAGGGCGAGAGCTTTGACTTTGTTTGCCCGTCCTCCGGCAGAAACAGGGAGCGCGCTGTGCACGTGTTCGGGCAGCTGGCGGGAAATCTGCCGGTGGAAGGCGTCTTTATCGACCGAATCCGGTATGCGTCGGCGGCAAACGGCGTGCGGTCGCTGTATGGGTGCTGGTGTCCGCGGTGCCGCAAGCAATATGAGGCGGCCGGGGTGGATGTGCAGCGCATTCGCAGCCTGAGTGCGCAGGCCGACACCGCCCCCTTTATGCCGGAGGCGCTGGAAAACGGCGTGTACCGCTATCGGGATGCCGATGTCGATAAGCTGATGCGTGTCAGGCGCTTCATCGTCAGCCAGTCGGCTGCGGCGCTGTGCGCGCACTTTCAAAGCCTGGGCAAGAAGGTGGGTGTGGACACGTTTGCGCCGGGTGTGGCGGATTTTGTGGGGCAGGATCTGATTGAGCTGGGCAGCCATGCGGATTTTATCAAGCCCATGATTTATCTGCGCACGCAAGCGCCCGCTGGCGTGCCGTATGAGCTCGATGCGCTGGGCGAGGGAATTCGCCGGCGGATCTGCGAATTGTGGCACGGCGACGTAGGGCAAATCGATGTGGCGGCTCGTCAAGCGCGTATGCTGGCAGACAATGGCGTGCATGCCGCGGTGGGAATCGACGCCAACCGCATAAGCGGAATCTGCGATGCGGACGCCGCGTATGTGACGCGCTACCTGGACCGGCTGGAAGAGGCGGGCTGTGAAGAAGTTGTCCTCTCCTGGGATGCCATGCGCATCAGCGATGAGGTGTGGGCAGCGGTTGCATCGAGGTAAATGGGGTTCCATGCAGGCCGGAGCGCCTGTAAATATAAAAAAGGAAGGAATCTGCTATGAAAAAGGTACTCGGAGTCGTTTTGGCACTGGCGATGCTTTGCGGCGTGTTTGCCGGCGCGTGCGCGGAAGCGGGAAAGACGCTCAAGGTGGCGTACATTCCCAATTCCATGTCCAATGAAATGAATGCCTACGGTTTCAAGATCATGGAACAGTATGCGCAGGAGTACAACATGGAAGTGACGGCGTTTGACGGGCAGTATAACCCGCAGACGGAGACGGCGGCGATCACCAATTGTATCGGGCAGGGGTATGACGCGATCATCCTGTGCCCGAGCGACATCAATGCGGTTGTGCCGGCCGTGATGCAGGCGAAGGAAGCCGGTGTGCTGGTTGTGATGTACTCTGCGGATCTGGCGGAGGAGTACCGCGAGCTGCGCGACATCTTCGTGGGTGTGGATGACACCGTTGCGGGCCAGGAGGCTGCAAAGGCGTTCATGGAGCAGTTCCCGGATGGCGCGAAGGTCATCGAAGTGGGCGGCGCTGCGGGCACCGACGCGCAGAACCGCCGTCACGACGGATTCAACGCGGCACTGGAGGGCAGCAATATCGAAGTGATGGATTACCAGGCGTGCGATACCTGGTCGACCGATCAGGCGATGTCCATCACCGAGGATATGATCGTCAAATATGGCGATGAGATCCAGGGCGTGTTCTGCCACTGGGACAATGGCGCGACGGGATGCATTGAGGCGCTGAAAAACGCGGGCCTTGAAAATGTGTTTGTCGTGGCGATCGACGGTTGCCGCGGCGGATTTGACCAGGTGAAGGCGGGCACGCAGAGCGTGTGCATCAGCCAGAACGTGGTGAATATCTCCGTGAAGACGCTGGAGACGATCCGCGCTGCGGCGGATGGCGAGCCCTATGAGTCGGAGAACTACATCCCGCTGGATGTCGTTACCGCTGAGAACGTGGACACGTTCCCGTATCCGGAATGGTAAAGAGGATCGCGGCGTAGCGCGCCTGCGATAGCCCGAATGCAGCATGCCGGATTGCCCGCTGAGGCAGGCAATCCGGCTTTTTTCAAAGGGGGAAAAGAGGACATGACAGGCGGGCCGGAGATCATTTTATCGATCAAGGATGTCAGCAAGTCGTTTCCCGGGGTGAAGGCGCTCGACCATGTATCCATGGAAGTTCGCAAGGGCGTTGTGCACGGCATCGTCGGAGAAAATGGCGCGGGTAAATCCACGCTGATGAAAATTCTTTCGGGCGTGTATGAAAAGGATGAGGGCACGATCGTCTTTGACGGAAAGACCGTGGAGCGGACCACTCCGGTGCAGGCACTGCGCAGCGGGTTGAGCATCATCTATCAGGAGTTCAGCCTGGTGAATTCGATGACGGTGGGGGAAAACATTTTCCTGGGCCGTTTTCGGGAGGCAGGCGGCATGAAAGGCACGCACCGCAAAGCAAAGGCGTTGCTCGAGAGCATTGGAAGCAACCTCAGTACCCGGCAGTATGTCTCGGAGCTGAGCACGTCGGAAAAGCAGATGGTGGAGATCACCAAGGCGTTGTCCTTTGATTCGAAGCTGATCATCATGGATGAGCCGTCCAGCAGCCTCACCGAGGATGAGATGAAGCGGCTGGGCGCGATCATCAGGGAGCTCAAGGGCCGCGGCATATCGGTCATTTACATCAGCCACAAGCTCGATGAAATCTTTGAATACTGTGATTATGTGACGGTGATGCGCGATGGGCATGTCATCGACACGCGCCCGGCTGAGGGGCTTTCGCGCGCGGAGATGATCACCATGATGGTCGGCCGCGCGATCGAGAGCGAATACCCCGAGCGCCCGCGCTGCGTGGGCGGCCCGCTGCTGGAGGTGAAGGGGCTGAACACCCGAAAGCTCCATGATATCTCCTTTACGCTCAACCGGGGCGAGATATTGGGCCTGGTCGGCCTGGTGGGCGCGGGACGCACGGAGATTGTGCGGGCGATCTACGGAGCAGACCGGGTCAGAAGCAAGCATATTCGCATAAACGGGTGCGAAGTGCACATTGCATCGCCGATGGATGGCAAAAAACACGGCATCGGGTTCGTGCCGGAAGACAGAAAGATGCAGGGGCTTGCGCTGCCGTTTTCGGTGGAGCGCAATATTTCCATGGCCACGCTTTCAAAGATTCGCAAGGGATTGTTTTTGAACCCGGCGCTGGAGCGTGAGATGGCGCAAAGGCAGATTGGGGAGTTGTCCATCAAGACGCCGTCTCCGACGACGGTCGTGGAGAGCCTTTCGGGCGGCAATCAGCAAAAGTGCATCATCGGCCGCTGGCTGGAAACGCAGCCAAAGATTCTCATTCTCGATGAGCCAACCAGGGGCATCGACGTGGGCGCCAAGTACGAAATCTACATGCTTATGAAAAAAGCTGTCGAACAGGGGAGCGCGATTCTGCTGATCTCCTCAGAGCTGCCGGAGGTGCTCAACATGAGCAACCGCGTGCTCACCGTGGCCAATGGCCGCATTACCGGCGAGTTTGATCCCGAGCGGGCATCCGCGCAGGAGATCATGAACATGGCGATCGGTTGATGAAGGAGGGGATCGGTATGGAGGGACGTCTTCCCATTCGCAGGTTCGTGCAGAATAACCTCGTGCTCATGACCATCCTGCTGCTGGTGCTTGTGACCGTGCTGGCGGAGCCCAAGTTCCTGACGGTGGGCAACCTGGGCAACATCATGAACCAGTTTGGGCCGCTCAGCTTCGTGTCCCTGGGCATGACAATCGCCATCATCGGTGGGTTTATCGACCTGTCCGTGGCGGGCATTGTGTCGCTGAGCGCGGTGTTTACCCTGTCGATGATCGACGTGCTCGGACAGGGCGGTGCGCTCGTTTGTGGCCTTTGCGCAGGCGCGGTCATGGGGCTGATCAATGCATATGTGATCATCAGCTGCGGTGCGCTCACGCAGGCGAAGGCGCTTTTTATCACCTATGGCCTGAGCGCCGCATACAGCGCCATTGCACTCCTTTATACCGATGGCGCTACGCAGCACATGTCGTATCTGACCCGGCCGGTTACGCTGTTCAAGGCGATCGGTTCGGGCAAAATCGGGTTTATACCGGTGTCGTTTGTGCTGTTTTTGCTGGTCATGGGGTTGCTGCACCTGTTTTTGACCCGGATGCAGACGGGCCGGGAGATCTGCCTTACAGGCGCCAACATGACGGCTGCATCGCTGGCGGGCATTCCGGTCAAGCGGCGCGTCATGCAGATTTTCGTGCTTTCCGGCATGCTTTCCGCCCTGGGCGCCATTGTGCTCTTTTCCAGGATCACGACCGCCTCCCCGTTGCTTGGCGCCGATTATGAGACCAATGCCATTCTCGCGGTGGTGGTCGGCGGCACATCCCTGGCCGGCGGGCGCGGCAGCGTGGTGCGCACCATGCTGGGCGTCATGCTTGTGACGCTGCTTTCCAACTGCATGAACCTGCTGGGGATATCGACCTATCTTCAGGCGGTGTGCAAGGGACTGGTGCTCATTTTGGCCATCTGGCTGGACCGACGCAGAGTGAAATGAGGTGGAGCATATGTCGACAAACAAAACCGGTTTTGCAAACAAGGCGCTCAGGATAGTCGGCAGGCAAAAGGCGCTGATGGCCATCTTGCTGATGCTCCTGGTCATGCTGTTTTTTGACACGCGCTTTTATACGTCTTACAACCTGCTGGATATGCTCAATTCGGCGGCCATTTTGGAGATCATGGCCTTTGGCGTCACCCTGACGATCATCTGCGGCGGGTGTGACTTTTCCATCGGATCGATGATGAGCCTCTCGGGGATTATCGCCATAAAGATGATGGCGTATATGCCCATTGCCTGCGCCATCGCCGTGGCGGTGCTCTGCGGTGCGCTGGTGGGCTTTGTCAACGGATTTCTGGTTGTGCAGCAGAAGACGGAGCCCTTCATCATCACGCTGGGCATGGGGATGCTGCTCAAGGGCATCGCGCAGCAGATCACCGACGCACATCCGGTGCCGGCAAGCAACCTGAGCTTCATGAAAATTGCCAATACCCGGGCGATTGCGGGCATCCCCAACCTGATCGTGATCATGGTCGTCATGATGATTCTCTTCCACTGCGTGCTGCGCTATACGTCATTTGGGCGCAATTGCTATGCCATTGGCGGGGATTACAATGTCGCCTCCATGTCGGGCATCAAGGCGGCGAGAATCAAATGGGCGACGTTCGTCATCTGCGGCATGACCGCAGCATTTTGCGGCGTGCTGCTCTCCTCCAAGCTCAACACGGGTTCCTCGATCTATGGAAATACCACGGCGCTGTCCGTCAACTGCGGATGTGTGGTCGGCGGCACGTCGTTTGCAGGCGGAATTGGCGGCATCCCGCAGACGTTTGTGGGCCTGCTCGTCATTCAGCTGCTGGAAAACTGCATGAACATGCTGGGCATCAACGCCTATGTGCAGCAGGTGTGCGAGGGCATCATCATCCTGCTGATTCTGTGGTTTGACAGCTATGCACAAAAGCGCAAGGCAGAGACGGTCTGACGGGCCGCGCAAAAAAGGCAGAGGTGAACAGGCGTGTACATCGCCATAGACGGCGGGGGAACGAAGACGGAGTACCTCCTGCTGAACAGCGCGTTTGAGGCGGTTGCTCGCCGGATGGGCGGGCCGACCAACCATGAGCGGCTTTCAAACGGATTTGAAGGGGTGCGTGCGGAGCTGGAGCAGTCGATGGATGCGCTGCTCGCAACCGCCGGCAGCACGCGCGCGCAGGTCGACGACATTGTGGCAGGCATGTCCGGGGCGGACGATGCCCGGCAGGTCGCACAGCTTGAGGGGATTTTTGCGGACATGGGGTTCCGCCGTGCGATGGTCTGCAACGACGGGTATCTGCCCATCAAGGGCGCGTGCCGGGGCGGCGTGGGCATTGCCTACAACTGTGGCACGGGGGTGTGCTGCGCGGCTGTTGGCGAGCATGGAGAGCGCATTCAGATCGGCGGGCGGGACGAATGGACGGACGATGCGGGCGGCGGCGTGTGGATCGTGCAGCGCGTGTTTGCGGCAGTCTACGACGAAATGGTTCTGCAGACCCGGCGCACGGATCTGACGAGACGGTGCGCACCGCTGTTTGCGCAAGCCCCGGCCGACCCGGCCCAGATGCTGGGAGAATTGCAGCGGAGCGCCGCTGCGCAGCGGGGGCTCATTGAGGCGTTTTTTGGCGCGTGGGAATCCGGGGATGAGGTGGCTGCAGCCATCGGAGAGCGCATGATCGAGCGAGGGGTGGCATACATCCGCGCGGCGTGCAAAAGAGAGTGGTTCCCGTCTTCGCCGGTGCAAATTGTCCTGACGGGTTCTGTGCTGCTGCGCGCGGCTTCGCCAAAGTATTTGTGCGCATTTTGCAGCCGTGTGGAAGATGCGCTTTCCCGGCGTGTCTGCTGGAAGAAGGCCGCAAGAGAGCCTGTGTGGGGCGCTGCCGGCTGGCTTAAGGAGCGCAACGGGCCATGATCCCGTGCGCGGGCAGGTCGTGGCAGAAAGCACATTCGCCCATGCGCGCGCGGGCGCAGCAAGCTGCTTGCCAGGGGGCATGAGTGCAACCGCATGACAATCGACTTTGGCGTGTTGACTGCCGGTTTTGCCGGTGGTCTTCTTTTTTGCGCTAAACCAGGGAAGAAATGCTGTTGGTATTATCCTTGAAAAAGGCGGCGAAATCTGTATAAATAGTTTGCGAATGAGAATGAAAATCTGTGCTATATGCCTTTAGCGCTGTGCGGCTGATCGTCGTATCTGATAAAAAGTAAAAAGAATTTTGTAGAATCGTGTTGACAGGGCAGCTGTCCGCTGTTATAATCAGCTCATGGGTTGTGCAACAAGTGATGACCCACAACATTGGGGCCGAAGTGAACAGGAGACGCGGAAAAGGGTGAAACAAGTTGGCGGAAAACAAACTGCTGGAGTTCCGGCATATCAGCAAGTCGTTCCCCGGAGTCAAGGCGCTGGAGGATATCAACGTTGACCTGTACAGCGGCGAAGTGCACATTCTGGTGGGCGAAAATGGCGCGGGCAAGTCCACGCTGATGAAAGTGCTTTCCGGCGCTTACGAAGCGACATCGGGCGAGTTGTATTTCGAGGGGAAGAAGATCGAAAAGAACTCTCCCAGAATCAGCGAGGCGCTGGGAATCAGCATGATCTATCAGGAGCTGAATCTGGTTCCGGAGCTGTCGATTGCATCCAATATTTTTCTGGGGCACGAGATGCGCAAGGGGCCCTTTGTCGATACCGCTGCGCAGGAGAAACGCGCCAACGAGATCCTTTCGGAGATTGGCGTGCAGATTGACGCTAAAACGCTGGTCAAGCACCTGAGCATCGGTGCGCAGCAGATGGTTGAGATTGCCAAGGCGCTCTCCCGCAATGCGAAGGTGATCGTCTTTGACGAACCGACAAGCTCGCTGACCGATTCGGAAATCGAAGAGCTGTTTCACATCATCCGCCTGCTTAAAAAGAGACAGGTGGGCATGTTCTACATCAGCCACCGGCTGGAGGAGCTGTTTGTCATCGGCGACCGGGTAACGGTGCTGCGCGATGGCAGGCAGATCAAGACGGATGTCATCAGCAACATGACCATGGAAAGCGTCATTGAGAGCATCGCAGGCAGAAAGATTGAAAACCTCTTCCCGCATACCCGCAAACCTGCGGGCGAGCCGATGCTCGAGATCCGCAACCTGACGGGTGAAAAATTCGCCGGCGTGAACATGACCGTGCGCTCCGGCGAAATCGTGGGCGTGTCGGGCCTGGTGGGCGCAGGTCGCTCGGAGGCGGCCAGGGCTGCCTTTGGCGTGGATGCGTACCAGTCGGGCGAGGTGCTTGTGTGCGGCCAGAAGCTGCCGCCGCACAATCCGGCCCGGGCCAATCAGCTGGGCATGTGCCTGCTTCCGGAAGACCGAAAGGTGGAAGGCCTGGCGCTGGCGCTGAGCATCCGGGAAAACATCGTCATTTCATCGCTTCACGAGATGAATCCCAACGGGGTGATTGCCGGGCGCAAGGAGCGGCAGGTGGTGCAGCAATCCATCGACAGCCTGGGCATCGCCACATCGACGATGGATAAGCTGGTCAAGTTCCTGAGCGGCGGCACGCAGCAGAAGGTGGTTGTTGCCAAGTGGCTGCTGAGCCATTCGAAGGTGTTTATCTTTGACGAACCCACCCGAGGCATTGACGTGGGCGCGAAGAGCAGCATCTATCAGCTGATGGATGACCTGGTGAGTCAGGGCGCAGCCATCCTGATGATTTCAAGCGATATGACGGAAATCATGGGCATGAGCGACCGGATCTACGTCATGTCCGGTGGAAGCGTGGTGGGCGAACTGGACAGCGCCCAGGCCAATCAGAATGACATTTTGCAGCTGGCATTTTCCAACGTGTAAGCGAGGTGAGTCGAGATGGAGAAAAAAAGGAATGCGGTATCGCTCGTCAATCGGATTCCCGGTGTCACCTATATATTCCTCATCGTGTTCGTGGCGGCATCCGTTGCCGTGGAAAACTTCTTCACGGTGGGCAATCTTTCCACGATGCTGCTTCAGGCGTGCACGCTGACGTTGTTGTCCGTCGCCATGGCGCTCAGCCTGATGATGGGAAGCATTGACCTGTCCATCGGCGGTGTGGTGTCCATGAGCGGTGTCATCATGGCGTACTGCATGCGGGAGGGGATGCACGCGGCGTTCGCGCTGCTGATCGGCCTGCTGATCGGCGCGGCATTCGGCTTGTTTAACGGGCTGATGGTGGCCAAGCTGAAGGTGCCCGCGTTCATTGCGACATTCGGCTCGATGGGTATCGCGCAGAGCATCGCCAACACCATCAGCGACGAGCGGACGATCTCCTGGACGGCGGGCGAAAACACCCGGTTAATCGATTTGCTGGGGGATAAGGCGCTGAGCCTTGAGCTGGGCGCGGATGCCGCGCAACGGCTGACCATCTCCAATCTGCTGATCATCACGGCGATTGCGGTCGCGATCGTCTGGGTGCTTTTCCGCAAGACAACGCTGGGCAGCAATATATACGCCCTGGGAGCCAACGAAGAAACGGCGCGCCTTTCCGGCATTGACGTGAGCAAGTGGCGCATCATCGTGTTTATGATCTCCGGATTGCTTGCGGCGCTGGGCGGTATCGTGGTGATGATCCGCTCCAACAGCGTGCAGCCGACGATCGGCGCCAATCTGGAGTTTCAGGCGTGTGTGGCCGCGGTGCTGGGCGGCAACGTCATGGAAGGCGGCAAGGGTTCCGTGCCGGGCGCGGTGCTCGGCGCACTGACGCTGTACACCATTCGCAGCGCGATGAGCCTGATGGGCATTGACACCAGCTGGGTGCAGGTGGTGATCGGTGTGGTGCTGGTGATCGGCATGGTGCTCAACAACCTGGCATCTCATCAGGAAAAGAAAAACAGCCAGGCGACGCTTGGCCGGGCGGCGATGCGCCGTGCCGGCGGGAAGGAGGTGTGACGCATGAGCGAAACAACCAGAAAGAAAATGCTTGTGCGTCTGTATGGCGCCTCTACGGCGATCATCGTCATCGTGGTTTTCATGGTCTTTACCATTGCGGCGGCAGCGGGAGGCATTAACTTCCTCAAGCTCTCCAACCTGAGCACCATCGTCAACCAGGCAAGCTTCCTGGTCGTCCTGGGTGTGGGGCAGGCGCTGGTGCTGCTCACCGGCGGCATCGATTTGAGCGTGGGCGCGCTGATGGCGTTTACCACGGTCTTCTGGGGAGAAGGGCTGCTTGAGGAAAGCGGCCAGCCCTTCCTGGTCGCCTGCGCGCTCATTCTCCTCACGGGCGCATTTATCGGGCTGATCAATGGTTTGCTCATTACCCGGCTGCATATCCCGCCCTTTATCGCGACGTTTGCCACGATGTATGCCTGCAAGGGCCTGGGTTGGATCTATCTGCGCAACCGCGTGCTGTATCCGCTCAACGAGACGTTCCGCGTCATTGCCACGGGCAAGATCTTCAAGATCGACAAGTTCCTCGTCAAAACGCCCATGCTCCTGGCGCTGATCTTCCTCTTCGTCGCCTGGTTTGTGCTGTGCAAGACCAATGTCGGCCGCAAGATCTATTTTACGGGTTCCAACCCGATTGCGGCACGCTTCTCCGGTATCCATACGGACCGGGTGAAAGTGGGCGTCTACATGGCCTCGGGCATGATTGCGGCGTTTGCAGGGCTGATGTATGTCGCCCGCCTGAACGCCTGCGAACCGGGCCTGGGCACGGAAAGCAATTTTGAGGCGATTACGGTCGCTCTGATCGGCGGTTTCTCCATGGCGGGCGGCTACGGCAACATCTGGGGTGTGGCAGGCGGCGCGCTGGTGGTGTACGCCATCCAGGCGGGCATGAACAGCCTGCAGATGCCCAGCCAGCTTCAGGACCTCATCAGCGGTGGGCTGATCATATTCGCCGTGTTTATCAATCAAATTCTCGCCAACCGGCGCATGCAGCTGGAAAATGATTTGCGCGATGAAAAGGCCACGCGTCTTCAAAAAAACTGAGGAATGGAGTGGATAGATATGCTACCAACAGTCGTATTCGTGGCGACCTATGACACAAAGGGTGTCGAATCCGATTACATCAAAAAGCGTGTGGAGGCCAATGGCGTCCGCTGCCTGACCATTGATGTGGGCGTGGGCGGGGAGCCGACGGCTGTGCCGGATGTATCGCTTGCGGATCTGTGCGCCGGTACGCCGTATACCGTCGATATGATCCATGCGATGCCGAGGGGGGACGCGGTGGGCATCTCTTCGAACCTGGCTGAGCAGTATGTGCACAATCTGTTTATCAATGGTGAGTGTGCGGCGGTCATCGGCATTGGCGGCGCGGGCGGCACGCAGATCTGCACGCAGACCATGCGCACGCTGCCGCTGGGGCTTCCCAAGCTGATGATGAGCACGCTGGCAGCCGGCAACATGAAGTGGTACGTGGAGGACAGCGACATCTCCATGTTCCCGTCCATCACCGATGTGGCGGGTATCAATTGCATGACGCAGATGGTGTTTGACCGTTTTGCAGCCGAGGCGGCGAAGGCGGCGCAATGGTATGTGGAGCGCTATCCCGAGCACGAGGCGCGCATGAAGAATGCAAGCGTAAAGCGAATCGGCCAGACGATGTACGGCACCACCACCAAGGGCGTGACCAGGGCGCGGGAAGAGCTGGAGCGCCGGGGGTATGAGACGCTGGTCTTCCACGCTTCCGGTGCAGGCGGACGGGCCATGGAGAACCTTGTGCGCCGCGGCGTGATTCACGGTGTGCTGGATATGACCATCGCAGAGATCGGCGCGCATCTGGTGGGCGGCCTGCACGATGCGGGGCCGGGGCGGCTGGACGCTATGCGGGATACAGGCATTCCCTACGTGATGGTGCCGGGCGGCGCGGATACCATTGTGTTGCCGCCGCTGGCCGATCTGCCGGACAAATTCCGCAACGGACGCATCCTCAACAAGCACAACCCCACCATGACCACCATGCGCACGAACGTTGAGGAGAACCGCCAGATTGGCGAATTCATCGTCAGCAAGCTGAAAGATGCGAAGGGGCCGGTGAAGATACTCTTCCCCAAGGGCGGACTCTCTTCCATTGATAAGCCCGGCGCGGTATTCTACCTGCCGGAGGCGAGCGAAATGCTGCTGGCCACACTCAAGGCGGGCTTTGCGGGCACGAAGGTGGAGGTCATCGAGGATGAGCGCCATCTGTACGATCCGGGCTTTGGCGAGGATGCCGCGGCCCTGATGGATGAACTGATGCGCGCGTCCCGGTAAGCGTGCGCATCGGGTGATAACGGTCAACAGCGGGTGCTATCCCGCAAGGAGTGAAGGAGGTCTTTCTCATGGCAAAAAAGTATTCAAGAAGCGAAGTCCTTTCGTATCTGCGCGCGATTCGCAGCAGGGGCGAGCGCATTGTCGTCGCTGGCGCAGGCAGCGGCCTGACCGGCAAGACCATTGAGGCGGGCGGCGCCGATATGCTGATGGTGTTCAACAGCGGCAAGTACCGCATGGCGGGGCATGGCAGCCTGAGCGGCTGGCTGGCCTTTGGCAACGCGAATGAGGTGGCATTCTCCATGGGCGCCCACGAGGTTCTGCCCGTGGTCAAGGAAGTGCCGGTCATCTGCTCCTGCTTTGGTCAGGATGTGACCCGCGAGATCGGCACGCATCTGGACCGGGTGATGACGGAGAATTTCTCCGGCATCAACAACTTCCCGACCATTGGCATGATCGACGGCAACTTCCGCGAGCAGCTTGAGCTGACGGGGCTGGGCTTTGACAAGGAAGTGGAAATGGTTCGCACGGCCCGCAGCAAGGATATTTTTACCATCGTTTACGTCTTTAACGCTGAGGAATCCGCGGCGATGGCACAGGCCGGTGCGGACGCCATCATTGCGCACGTTGGCCTTACGGTGGGCGGCATGATTGGCACGACCAAGAGCCTGACCATTGAGGACTCTGCGAAGCTGACCCGTGAGATCATGGAAGCGGGCAAGAGCAAGCGCGACGATGTGATCTATCTGGCGCATGGCGGCCCGCTGGCGGCGCCGAAGGACTTTGAAGCCTTCCTCAAGCTGCTGCCGGAGATCGATGGCTTTGTGGGCGCGTCTTCCATGGAGCGCATTCCGACCGAGGAAGCGATCGTCAAGACGGTCAAAGAGTTCAAAGCGGTGCGCTGACTGGTGCACAGGCGCCGGGGCTTAACGGGTGGATTTATGCTGGTATGAGGCGGATTGATGAATAGAACAAAAGGAGGATAATCATGAAGAAGTTTGCTTCCATTCTGCTGACGATCGTATTGTGCCTGTCCATGATGCCTTTCGGTGCTGCGCAGGCGGCAGAAAAGACCTATGAATTCGTCTTTATCGTCAAGAGTATGCAGTTCAGCTTCATGCTGAGCATGATCGACGGCGCGGAAGCGGCGGCGGCTCTGGTGGATAACATCCACATCGTCTGCGAAGGACCGGAGACCCCGTACAGCGTCAGCGAGCAGATCGAGCTCGTTGAGCAGGCCATTACCAATGGCGTCGACGCGATTATGATTACGCCTGCGGATTCCACGGGCATCATTCCCGCGATCGAGGCTGCCAATGCGGCGGGTATCCCGATTGCCACGCCGAATACCAAGGCTTATGGCGGCGACGTGCTTTGCTGGGTCGGCGTGGATAACTACACGGTCGGCTATGAGCTGGGCAAGGCCCTGTGCGATGCGCTGGGCGGAAAGGGCAACGTGGTGCTGATCGAGGGCACCGCGGGCAACTCCACCTCGACGGAGCGCGTGGATGGCTATCTGGATGCGTTTGCGGAGTATCCCGACATCGTTCTGCTGGATTCCCAGCCTGCGGACTTCAACCGTGAGAAGGGCATGACGGTTATGGAGAACTTCCTGCAGCGCTACGACGACATCGATGGCGTGGCCTCCGTCAACAAGGATATGACGATGGGCGCGATTGAGGCCGTTAAGGATGCGGACCGCCAGGATGAGATGATCCAGGTGACATTTGACGTGGATAACGATTGCCTGGATGCCATTGATGCGGGCGAGATCCTGATCACCGGCGCGCAGGAAGAGAAGAGCCAGATCGCCAACTGCATTTACGCCTGCCTGCTGGCCTGCAATGGCTACAAGGTGGCCCCGGAGCAGTATATCCCGATGACCCTGGTGACCAAGGAGAACACCAGCCTGTACCGTTAACGACTAACGGGTACGAAATCTGCACGATGACCTGATCCTGTTTTGAAACACAGCGCCTGCCAGCTAAATAACGACCGGCCTATGCCCCTTCATGGGTCATAGGCCGCAGCGTGTCGAAAAAGTCCGCCTGCGGCGTCCTTTTCCGAGTATTTGCACTGTTTCCCTCTCGGCTCTATGAGCCTCCCGGGCGGGAAACAGTGTAAGGAAACCTTGCTGCGCAAGGCTTCCGAATCCG
>DVJV01000201.1 GCA_018716525.1 Candidatus Ventricola gallistercoris | reverse complement strand
CTTGATCCGTTGTAGGATGGTGAAAATACCCTTGACAAATCACTTTCCAGAATGGGCCTTGGTAAACTATAACGGAAATCTATATTTCATGCACGAAAACGAAGTGTCCCTGTACAATGAATTTTAAGAATATACGCAAAAAAACAAGGGCCGCATGGCCCTTGTTTCAATGTGCCTGAAAAGCCCGCCCGTGCGCGATCACCCCTTTTGGGCTGGCACAAAGACCTTTACAGGGACGCCCCGGGCCTTACAGCTTCGAATCACGTGTTTTGTCCCCTGGGATACGCCGTCCCAAAACGCCAGCACCAGATCGGCATGCTCAACGATGGCAATATTGCGCTTCAGCGGGGCGCCTTTTCCGTACTTTTCATAGTCGGGCAGGTACTCCGTCAGCTTGATGCCGCTGGCCATCGCGTACGCTTTTGCACAGGCATCGACGCCTTTCGCCCCGCCGGAGATGATCTCCGTTACATCCTCCGGCAGGTATTTGCTCAAGTTTTCAATCCACAGCCCTCTGGACCCTACGATCGCGACCTTCACGTTTTCCACCCCCCGAAACGATTCGTCATGTCTGCGTCATTATACCGCCGCTCTTGCTTAAGCGCAACAATTCCACTATAATTGATTCAGAATAGTGAAATCACGGTGGAAAAGAGGCGACTTCATGGAAGACAAGCTGCTGCGCTATACCCTGCGCGTTGACCGGGTCTTGTTTCAAAAGTTCCGCTATATCGCGGAAGCGGAAGGGCGTTCTGCAAACAAGGAGATTGAGCAGTATTTGAAGCGCCGTGTTGCGGAATACGAGCGGGAAAACGGGAAAATTCCCGTGACTTTGGCCCATGGCGGCAAAGAATGAGGCACGCGGCGCACATGCCGCCGGATTCGGAAGCCTTGCGCAGCAAGGTTTCCTTACACTGTTTCCCGCCCGGGAGCCCCATGGGGGCGAGAGGGAAACGGCGTAAAGCTCGGAAAAGGACGCCATAGGCGGACTTTTTCGACACGCTGAGCCTCCCTTGGGGGGAGGCTTTCGCATGTCAGGCCCGCTTGCGCGTGCGCATCCGCCGCACGACGCACGAGAGCGTAAAGTTGATGGCGAAGTAAACCAGGAACGCAAAACCAAAGAGCACGAAGACATCGGTGACGTTGATCGTGCCGCGGTTGAAGCGGTCCACCCACGTGCCGTTGTAGGAGTTGGCCTTGCTGATGATGAGCTTGGTGCAGGCCATCAGCTCCACGGTGACCAGGCTGGCCATGTAGCTGGAGTCCTTGATGGTGGTGATCATCTGGGAGAGCAGCGTGGGCACGATGTTGCGGATGGCCTGCGGCAGCACGATGAGCGTCATGGTCTGAAACGTGCCAAAGCCCTGGGAGTATGCCGCTTCAAACTGACCGCGTGCCACAGAGTTGAGCCCGCCGCGGATGATCTCGGCCATGATGGCGGAGGTGAACAGCGACAACGCAACGATGGCCTTAAACAGCGTCTTGACCGTAACGGTGGACGTAAAGCCCAGCAGCGCGGCAAACTCCTTGGAGACGGGCGGCGCCGGGCACATGACAAAGCACACGAACATCCAGAGCATGAGCGGCGTATTGCGGAAGAGCTCTATATAGATAGAAGCAATCCGGCGCAGGATGCGCGCGGGGCCCTTCGTGCAGTAGTTGCGCGCCAGGGCGAGGATGGCGCCCACGAGCAGGCTGATCACGATGGCGATCAGCGAAATGCCCAGCGTGAAGGCCAGGCCGGTGAGCAGGTACTCAAGCACATCGGGATTGGCGATGATGCCAAAGCTGCCCTTGAGATCCGTGAGAAAATCGTTCACGCTGCCGCCTCCTTTGCATCCGTCTGCGCCTGATCACGCGCTTTGAGCTTGCGTTCCCAGCGGCCGGCCATCATCGAGAGCGGATAGCAGACGATGAAGAAGAGCGCGCCGCCGACCAGATATGCCGGTCCGTATGCGCCGCCGGTGCTCTCGCCGGTGACGAAATTGTACGTCGAGGCGATGAGATCGGCGCCGCCGATGATGAACAGGCAGGACGTGTTCTTGATCAGCGCAACGACCTGGTTGACCATGGGCGGCAGGATGATCTTGATGGTCTGGGGCAGAATGATGTGGCGCATGGTATCCGCATACCCAAAGCCCTGGGAGCGCGCGGCATCAAACTGGCCAAACGGTATGGACTGGATGCCCGCGCGCACGACCTCTGCGACGTATGCGCCGTGATACAGGCCCAGCGAAATGAAGCCGACGACGACCACGGAGATCTTGATGCCGGAATACGCCAGCGCATAATATAGGAAGCAAACCTGCAGGATGAGCGGCGTATTCTGGAAGAACTCCACGTAGACGCGCGCGATCACCCGCAGGGCGCGTTTGTTGCCCGTGGCCATGAGGCCCAGCGTGAAGCCGATGACCATGGCGATGATCAGGCCGACCACGGCGCTCTCCAGCGTGTTGACCAGGCCGTTGATGAACGTGGCGCGGTATTGCCAGACAGTGGCCCACGCTCTGCTGCTGAAAATCGTATCCATATCATCAAGCCTCGCTTTACCCAGTCATGTGTGCCGTGAAAAAAGGGCGCGCGACCGAAGAGCGCGCGCCCGGAAAAGATCCGCTTACTCGAGGCCCCACTCAGCGATCATGCCGTCGATGGTGCCATCCTCCAGCCAGGTGGTGATCAGCTCTTCAATCTTAGCGGAGAGCTCGGAACCCTTCTTGGTGGC
>DVJV01000200.1 GCA_018716525.1 Candidatus Ventricola gallistercoris | reverse complement strand
AACCATGGCCTTCTGCGCAAGGGCGAGCCGGAGCAGGTTGTGCGCGTTTTCAAGCAGGAGATGGGCGCGAACCTCATCTATGTGGACGCGGTAGATCGCTTCCTCGATAAGCTCGCCGGCGTCAGCGATCCCGAGCAGAAGCGCAAGATCATCGGCGCTGAATTCATCCGCGTGTTTGAGGAAGAGGCGCGCAAACTCGAGGGCATCGAGCTGCTGGGGCAGGGAACCATCTATCCCGACATCATCGAAAGCGGCACCAAGACCATGAAGGCGGTCAAGGCGCACCACAACGTCGGCGGCCTGCCCGAGGATCTCAAATTTGAACTGGTCGAGCCGCTCAAGTACCTGTTCAAGGACGAAGTGCGCGCCGTGGGCAAGGCCCTGGGCCTGCCGGATTCCATGGTCTACCGCCAGCCGTTCCCCGGCCCCGGCCTGGGCGTGCGCTGTCTGGGCGCGATCACCCGCGACCGTCTGGAGATCGTCCGCGAGAGCGACGCCATCCTCCGCGACGAGTTCCAGAAGGCCGGCTTGGCCGGCAAGGTCTGGCAGTACTTCACCGCCGTGCCGGACTTCAAGTCCGTGGGCGTGCGCGATCACGCGCGTTGCTTCGAGTATCCGGTCATCCTTCGCGCCGTCAACACCGTGGATGCCATGACCGCCACCGTCGAGCAGGTGCCGTGGCCGCTGCTCCTCAAGATCACCGACCGCATCCTCGCCGAGGTGAAGGGCTGCAACCGCGTGGTCTACGACCTTTCCCCCAAGCCCGTTGCCACCATCGAGTGGGAATGACCCGGAACGATCTTTAAGCGCCTTGGTGCCCTTGGAAACAAGGAACTCCAGGGCGCTTTTGTTCTGTGCAGGCACGGCGATTGCCCATGGGGCAAACTGTACAGCGCGTCTTTCTGCAAAAGACAGGGCTTGTCACCGTTGAAAACGGACGCATGGGCCACCAGCATATCGAACGGCAATATTGGGGCGGTATATCTGGCACGCGCCCTCTCTCGCCGGAGACGAGGCCTGTATCGATGTGCTCTACTTGTGCCGGCCCTTGGAAGATGAAACGGAGCAGCCTGATTTACAAAAGAGGCTGCTCCGTTTTGCGTCGTTGCCGCGGTGACTGCGAGCGTCAGCCGAGCGATTCGCCCGCGAGCTCCTGAACCGCGCCGTCAGAAAACGATGGGCGGTATTTATAAAACACGTAGAAGGACATGATGACGGTCAGCATATCCGCGACCGCCTGCGCCCAGACAATGCCGTACATGCCGAAGATGGCGTTGAGCAGAAAGAGCATGGGGATGTTCAGAACCAGCCACCGCGTCACGCCCAGGAACAGGGAGATGCGTCCCTTG
Organism: Candidatus Ventricola gallistercoris; assembly: GCA_018716525.1. Classification (GTDB taxonomy): domain Bacteria; phylum Bacillota; class Clostridia; order Christensenellales; family Aristaeellaceae; genus Ventricola; species Ventricola gallistercoris. Next base: position 1,545 of record DVJV01000200.1, on the reverse strand, counting down.
CCGAAGGCCTGGAACAGGTAGACGGTAAAGAAACTCAAAAACATCAGCGGCGTGGCCAGAACGCGAACGCGCAGGAATTGCGAGGCCAGCGTCATCGTCTGGACGTCTGCGATGAACAGGCCGGCGAACTGCACGGCGAAGATCTCATACAGCACGATGCTGATGCCCGCGACCACCAGGCCCAGCGTGCGGGAGAGGCGGATGGCGTCATGCGTGCGCTTTTCGTTTCCGGCGCTGAAATTGTAAGCCACCAGAGGCATCATTCCCTGGCAGATACCAATGCCCACATTGAGCGGGAAGCGCTCGACCTTGAGCACGATGCCGATGGCGGCCAGAGCCAGATCGTGATAGGAAACCATCAGTTTGTCGATGATCACGTAGTCCAGATCGAACAAAAGCGACGCTACCGCCGAGGGAATGCCCACGGCAAGCACGCCGAGCATGTTGGCGCGGCGCGGGAGCCCCACTTTGGGCGAAAACGTGACCGCAGAAGTTCGTCCGATGCGCAACAGGACGAAGAGGAAATAGAGAAAGGCCACGCAGTTGGAAAGGCAGGTGGCGATGCCGGCGCCAAGCACTTCATAGCCGTCCGGCAACAGCACGAACATGAACAGGGGGTCAAGGGCGATGTTCAAAAGTCCGCCGAGTATGATGCCGACGCTGGCCTCCTTGGAAAGCCCGATGCTGCGGATCAGGTTGGACAGCACATTGGATAAAACGGTGGGGATGCCGCCAAAGACGATGACGCACATCGCGTACTGACGGGCATATTCGTAAGTGTTTTCCCCGGCGCCCAACAAGCTGAGGATGGGATGCATGAAAACGGCGATGCACACGGAGAACAGCGCCGAGATGCACAGCGCCAGATACAGCGAAAAGGCGCTGACGCGCTTGGCTTCCTGCGCCTCCGACTGGCCGAGCAGGCGGGCAATCAGCGAGCCGCCGCCGATACCCGCCAAACCGGACAGGCACAGCGTGATGTTGAATACAGGCAGGATCAGAGAAGTGCCCGCGACCATGTACGGGTTGTTCGTCTGCCCCACGTAAAACGTGTCCGCCATGTTGTAGATGAGGACGATCAGCTGACTGACCACCGCGGGGACGATCATTTTGCGCAGCGCGGTCGGGATCGGCAGTTTTTGAAACAGATCCTCTTTGGAAAAGTCCGCCTTGGCTTGCATTCGCTTTCCACCTGAGCTTTCTTGCGCATCTCGCGTGGCAGGCGCTGCAGCAAAGCGCCGCGCCGCCTCATGTACCATTATAACACATGCGCTTGGAATATGCCATCAGCCGCGAGATAAATATGCGCTTTGCAGCGGCCCTGAAGGCATCGGCGCTGCGCCGGGCGCGGCGAATACCTGTCAGACAGTAAGTAAAGAGGACGGACGCAAAGACAGATTGCGCTCGTCCTCAAGTGTCTAATCCGACAATAGTTGCGGCATATGGGGGTGTTCACCAATACACGGAAAAGCCGCAAGCGTGTAATTGCCCGCGGCCTGTTTTTTCACCCTTCAATTCGCGTGCCATCTCTAAATATGAACCGGA
>DVJV01000199.1 GCA_018716525.1 Candidatus Ventricola gallistercoris | reverse complement strand
CAGCAAGGCTTCCGAATCCGCCGCACATGTCGCCGGATTCGGATTGCATTTGGAGGGCTGCGGCCCTCCAAACTACCCAAAGAGGTTTTTTGACAGCCTGCGCCGGGTGCGATAGCACCCGGCGTTTTTTGTGCGCAGCCCCTTGCCCTTGGCAAAGCGGCTGGCTTATAATATAAAGGAGTATGTCTGAAAATGGGAACGGAGGCAGATTATGGAAAGACTGGTTGTGCTGGGAACGGGGTATGCGCTGGCGACCCGGTGCTACAATACGTGTTTTGCGCTTGAAAATGAGAACGGCGTGCTGCTGGTGGATGCCGGCGGCGGAAACGGCATCCTGCGCCAGATGGAGGATGCGGGCCTGGGCTTTGAGCGGGTGCACGACTTTTTCATCACCCATGCTCACCCCGACCATCTCAATGGCGCGGTGTGGGTGCTGCGCAAGATCATGACGATGATGAACAACGGCCAGTATGAGGGAAATCTGCACATCTACTGCCACGAGAGCATCCGCAAAGGGCTTGAAATGATCGGCACGCTGATGCTGCAAAAGAAGCTGCTCAAGCACATCGGCACGCGCGTGCTGTACCACGACATTACCGACGGGATGCAGGCCCGGCTGTGCGGGTATGACGTGACGTTTTTTGACATTCACTCCACCAAGCTGCTCCAGTTTGGCTTCACCACGCGCCTGCACAGCGGCCTGAAGCTGACGTGCCTGGGCGATGAGCCGTATAACCCGGCTTGCAGCGCGTTTGTGCAGGGCAGCGACTGGCTGCTGTGCGAGGCCTTCTGCATGCTGGAGCAGGCAGACCGGTTCAAGCCCTACGAAAAGCACCACAGCACCGTGGCCGATGCGGCAAAGCTCGCGCAGGCCCTCGGGGTCTCGCATCTGGTGCTCTGGCATACGGAGGATCAAAACTATGCCCGGCGCAAGGCGCTTTACACCGAAGAGGCGCGGGCATACTACACCGGCGATGTGCATGTGCCCGATGATCTGGAGGTCATCGCGCTGTAAGAAACCGGGCGCTTTGTGCGCGGGCAAAAAACGCCGGATATCAACGGAAAGGAACGCAGGATATGGATATCACTGCCATCTTGGCCCGGGAGTTTGAGACGGGCAGCGCGATTGTTGCGCGCATTGTGAGTCTGATCGACGAGGGCAATACCATCCCTTTCATTGCGCGCTACCGCAAGGAGCAGACCGGTGCGATGGATGACCAGAAGCTGCGCGAATTGAGCGAGCGGCTCGAGTACCTGCGCGCTATGGACAGGCGGCGGGAGCAGATCAGGGCGGCGGTGGAGGAACAGGGGAAGCTCGACGACGCGCTGAGCGCAAAGCTCCTGGCGGCCTCTACGCTCTCTGAATTGGAGGATCTCTACCGCCCCTACAAGCCCAAGCGCCGCACGCGCGCGATGATCGCACGCGAAAAGGGCGTGGAACCGCTGGCAGATGCGCTCATTGCGCAGCGCCGCGGGGATGATCCGCTGGCGTTGGCTGCAGCCTATGTCAGCGAAGAAAAGGGCGTACCCGATGCGCAGACGGCCTTGCAGCTGGCGCAGGATATCCTGGCCGAGCGCATCAGCGATGATGCGGCCATCCGCGCGTCGCTGCGTGCGCTCGTGCGCCGCACCGGCGTGCTGCGCAGTGTGGCGGCCAAGGAAGGGGAAAACGTCTACCAGCAGTATGCCGATTACCGGGAACCCGTCCTTCGCGCGGCGGGACACCGGATTTTGGCGATCAACCGCGGGGAGCGCGAGGAGTGGCTGCGCGTGTCCGTGGAGGTCGATGAGGAGCAGGTCAACCAGATCATCTGCCGCGCGGTGATCAGGCCGGGTAGCGCGTGCTGCGAGGTGGTGCGCGCTGCGGCCAGGGATGCGTGGGGCCGGCTGATCGCGCCGTCGCTTGAGCGTGAGATCCGCAATGAGCTGACCGACCGGGCCAACGAGGGCGCGATTCGCGTCTTTGGCCAGAATCTGCGGCAGCTGCTCATGCAGCCGCCCGTGCGGGGCAAGGTGACGCTCGGCGTGGACCCGGGTTTTCGCACGGGGTGCAAGCTGGCCGTCGTCGATGCAAACGGCCGCGTGCTGGAAACCGGCGTGGGCTATTTCACGCTGCCCGGTCAGGAGCAGCAGAAGGCGCGCGCCAAAGCGCTGATCCTCTCCATGATCCGCCGCTACGGCGTCACGGCCATCGCCATTGGAAACGGCACGGCATCCCGGGAGAGCGAGCAGTTCATCGTCTCGCTGCTGCCGGAGGCGCCCGGTGTGGCGTATACGATCGTCAGTGAGGCGGGGGCGAGCGTGTATTCGGCGTCGAAACTCGCGGCGAAGGAGTTTCCGGATTACGACGTCTCCCTGCGCAGCGCGGTCTCCATCGCCAGGCGTCTTCAGGACCCGCTTGCCGAGTTGGTGAAGATCGATCCCAAGGCGATCGGCGTGGGGCAGTATCAGCATGACCTCAAGCAGGCGGAGCTGGAAAGCGCGCTTGCCGGCGTGGTGGAGAGCTGCGTGTCCAGCGTGGGCGTCGATGTGGAGACGGCGTCGGCTTCGCTGCTGACGCATGTGGCGGGCATCGGCGAGACGCTCGCGGGCAATATCATCGCCTACCGGGAGGAGAATGGCATCACCTCCCGCGCACAGCTCAAAAAGGTGCCCAAGCTGGGACCTAAGGCGTTTGAGCAGTGCGCAGGCTTTTTGCGCGTGCACGGCAGCAACCCGCTGGATGCCACAGCGGTGCATCCCGAGAGCTATCCGGTGGCGCGGGCGCTGCTGGAGCACATGGGGGTGGATGCCAAGGCACTCAGCCGCGGCGGAATCGAGGGCATCATGGCGCGCGCCGAACAGGAAGGAATAGGAAAGCTGTGCGCCGCGCTCAATGTGGGCGAAATGACGCTGCGGGACATCCTCTCGGAGCTGGAAAAACCGGGGCGCGATCCGCGCGAGGCCCTGCCTGCCCCGGTGCTGCGCACCGATGTGCTGGATATTTCCGACCTGACGCCGGGCATGGAGCTGACCGGAACCGTGCGCAATGTCATCGACTTCGGCGCGTTTGTGGATATCGGCGTCCATCAGGATGGGCTGGTGCACATTTCGCGCATGGCGGACCGGTATATCCGCCACCCGTCCGAGGTGGTCAGCGTGGGCGACGTGGTCAAGGTGTACGTGGTCGATGTGGATGTCAAGAAGAAGCGCATTGCGCTGAGCATGGTGAAGGGGCGGACGTGATATGGCCAGACGGATGGCAGCGCTGGTGCTTTCAGGCGTGCTGTCCCTGCTGCCCGTAGCTTTTGCGGCGGCAGAGAATGCCTATGGCGGCAGCGCTCAGGATGATCTGCAGGAGGCGGTCTTCGCCGGGGATGGTCTTTTTGCCGTGGGCAGCACAGCCTCCACGGATGGAGACCTGGCGGAGCGCACCCGCAGCGGGGAAGCGGGCTGGGCGCTGCGCGTGGATGAGGCGGGCCATGTGTTGTGGAGCTTCAGCTCGGCGCGCAGCGGCATGATGGAGATGATCAGCCCGTATGCCCATGCCAATGGCACATTTTCCTGCATTCTCACGGAGGCGACACGCCAGCGCGGGGAATGGATCACCCTGGGGGAAAGCGGGCGTCAGGTCGCCCGGGTGGAAATTCCCCCTGTGGATGCGCTGTGCGCGGATGGCGGGCATATCGAGGCCATGGTGCCGTATGAGGATGCGCAGGGGCCCTCTTTGGCGGTTGTCATCTCTCACCCGGGAGCGGGCACGATGTGCTGTGCGCGGGTGCTGGAAAATGGGAAGAGCTTGCCGGGCGTGCCGTTTGAGGGCGATGCCCAGGGCTGTGTGGCTGTGGATGAAACCGGGGCGGAAGGCGTGCTCGTGCACCTGGGCGTACAGCAGGGGGAGCTGATGCTCACCCGTGTGCTGCCCGGCGTGCAAATGCAGCCCGAGACGGTGAAGCTGGAACCGCTGGGAGAGGATCTCTTATATCAGCGCGTGACGGATGCGCTGGTGGGGGATGATGGCAGTTTGATGATTTGCGGCCAGGCGCTTTCCTCTGGTGGAGACAGCGTGGGGTTTTTGATGCGCCTGAGCGCCGAAGGGGAGCGGCTTTTCGCGCTTCTGGATGAAACATACAGCCATTTTGTGCATCTGGCGGCGACGGAATCGGGGTTTGCGGCCTATGCCTACCGGGAAGAAGCGGACGGGGGCGCAGATGGTGCGGCTTGCGATGTGGTCTTTTTCGATGAAGATGGCACGGTGCAGGGCAGAGCAAAAGAACGCGGCGATATCGCCGATCTGGCAGATGGGCTGGAGGGCGTGACGGCGCTGTACAATCTTGCGTCGACCGGAAAAAAGCAGGCGGTATTCAAGCAGGTTGTGCCCGAGGCAGAGCAGGCGACGCAGGCGCTTTATGCGGACACGGTCTACATTCAGCAGGATTGCACGCTGTTGGACGCCCAGTCCGATGATACGGGCATCGTGCTTGCCGTTTGCCGCACAGACGGTATGGTGGATGTCACGCGCGTGGATACGCAGGGGCATGTGCTGCTGCACTGCGCGGGCGTGGCAGAAGCCGGCGAAGGATGCCTGGGCATGGGAGAAGATGGATGCATCTTTCTGCTGCTCACGGGCGAAGAGCCCGCACTGCTGACCATCGACGCACAAGGCCGGATGTCGCGCACGACGCTGCCCACGGCCCGCCAGATTCTGCCCGGTGATGGCACACAGGAGACGCTGACGGCGCTGGCATGCGATCATGGCGCGCTGCTGTGTGCGCGCGCGGGGCAGGAGCGGATGCTGGTGCGCACGGATGAGCGCGGCGCCTTTACCGATACCCAAGCGGTTTCCGATCAGGCGGGGTTTACCGGGGATCTGTTGGGCGCTCTGCCTCTTAAGGATGGTTTTCTGCTGTATGGCGCGGGCGAGCGGGGCGCGCAGCTTCTGCGCGTGGATGCATCGCTTGAAGAGCGGTGGCACACGCGAACCCCCATTCACACGGCGGCGGATGCGCTGGAGTGGCGCTGCGGCGTGGCATTGGCCAGCGGCGAAATGATGCTGGCCGGCCGTTACCTCACGGAACGTGGCGGCCAGGCCGGGCAGGAGGGCGTCGCCGCGCTGCTGGGCAGCGGAGGAGAGCTCAAGGATATCCGCCGCCTGGAGGATGTGGGCGCCGTGTATGACATGGCCATATCCGGCGGCGAAGTTTGCATGCTTGCCGCAACCGGAGATGAGAACGGCGCCGAGGCCGACGTGGTGCTCAGGGGCGCAGGCCAGGTTCAGCGGGCGCAAAGCCTTCCCTGCGCGGTGGAAGGCCTGAATGCGCGGCTGCTTCAGACGGCGGGCGGGCTGTATGTCGCCGGCGTGGAGGCGGAGACCGGCGCCGTGGTGGTGCAGCTGGTGCCGTAATCGTCCTTG
>DVJV01000030.1 GCA_018716525.1 Candidatus Ventricola gallistercoris | reverse complement strand
GGATATGGAGACGCTGCAGTGGCTTGAAAACTATCTGTCTGCCTACCGCGGCAGCGTGTTGGTGATCTCGCACGACCGCTATTTTCTGGATCACGTGTGCACGGGAATCGTAGAGATTCTCATGGGCACATCCGAGCAGTACGGCGGCAACTACACGCGCTACATGGCACAGCGGCAGGAGCGGTTTGAATCGCGAATGCGCGCTTATGAGCTTCAGCAAAAGGAAATCGAACGCCAGCAGGCGATTATCGCGCGGTACCGGATGTTTAACCGGGAAAAATCCATCCGCGCGGCTGAGAGCCGGGAAAAGGCGCTCGAGCGCATGGAAAAGCTTGAAAAGCCGGTGGATGAGCGGTCCATCCGCTTCTGCTTTGAGGCAAGGCGGCGGACTGGCGAAGACGTGCTGCGCCTGCACAATGTGAGCAAGTCGTTTGGAGAGAAGCACCTGTTCGCCCACCTGGATCTGCACGTGCGTGCGGGCGACCGCGTGGCCCTGATCGGGCCAAACGGCGTGGGCAAATCTACGCTCATCCGCGTGATTGTTGGAGAAGAGACGCCGGATACAGGCGATATCCGCTATGGGGCCAATCTGGACATCGGCTATTACGATCAGCACCAGAGCACACTGCACCCCGATAAGACGGTGCTCGACGAGGTGTGGGACCGTTTCCCGCAGATGGAGCAGTCGGATGTGCGCGGCGCGCTGGGCATGTTCCTGTTTACCGGGGATGATGTGTTCAAGCCCATCCGCGCGCTGTCCGGCGGTGAAAAGGGCCGTGTGGCCCTCACCGCGCTCATGCTGCGCCGCGACAACCTGCTTTTGCTGGATGAGCCGACCAACCACCTGGACATGGACTCGCGTGAAGTGCTTGAGGATGCGCTTTCGAGTTTCGGAGGCACGATCATTACCGTGTCGCATGACCGGTATTTCATCAACCGTGTGGCCGACCGCATTGTGGAGATGCGCGAGGATGGCGTGACGGAGTACATCGGCAATTACGACGATTACCTGGAGCGCAAGAATCGGCCCGTGGAACAGGAGGCTGTGCAGGGCAAGACGCGCACGGAGCTTGACAAGGAAAAGCGGCGCGAACGGCAAAACCGGCAGGCTCTGCGCCAGCTCAAGGTGCGTGCGCAGGAGGCGGAAAAGGCCGTTGGCCTCAAGGAGGAGCGCATAGCCGAGCTGGAGGCGCAGATGGCAGACCCAGCGCTTTACGGCGATGCGCAGAAGGCTGCTGCCGTTCAGCGGGAGTACCAGCAGGCGCAGCAGGAATTACAAGCGCTTTATGAGGAGTGGGAACAGGCGGAGGCCGCACTCAGCGGCGGCCAGGACGCTTGAGAAGCTACGAGAGAAAAAGGAGGGCATTGCCATGCTGTTTATCGGCATCTGCGGTGCGAGCGGCAGCGGAAAATCCACACTGGCCGAGGAACTGGCCACCATGGTCAACCGAAGCATCCTCATCATCAACCAGGATGCGTACTACCTGGATCACCCCAATATGACGTTTGAAGAGCGGTGCGCCATCAACTATGATGAGCCGTCCGTGTTTGATCACAACTTGCTGCTGTCTGACGTTCAGCACCTGCTTTCCGGGCAGCGTGTATCCCGCAAACACTATGACTATGCCCGTCACGCCCGGGATGACCGGCCCGATGAGTTTCTGGAGCCGCACGACGTGCTCATTGTGGAGGGCATTCACGCCTTCTACGATCCCCGCCTTCGGGCAATGATGGACCTTAAGCTGTACATGCATGTCGAATCCGACATCTGCCTGCTGCGGCGCATTCAGCGCGATATCAACGAGCGTGGTCGCGCCATCGACAACATCTCCGCTCAGTACATCACCACGGTCAAGCCGATGTTTGATCAGTATGTCCGCAACTACGAACAGTACGCCGATGTCATCGTAGCCGGCGGAGGCAGGAACGCAAAGATTACGGAGATCCTCGCCGGATACGTCAACAACGATCTGCACCTCTACCGCGGCCGCACAGTCAGAAAGGACACATAATGCTTAAGCACTACACACAAGAGGAAAAGAGCTGGATGCTCTACGACTGGGCGAATTCCTCGTTCGCCACCATCATTGCCGCCATCATACTTCCTATCTTTTTCAAGCAAATGGCCATGGGTGCCGGCGTGCCGGATGTGGATGCCACCGCCTACTGGGGCTATGCCACATCGACCGGCACGCTGATTTGTGCGGTGCTCGCACCGTTTCTGGGCACGCTGGGCGATTTCCGCGGCATGAAGAAGCGCCTGTTTACGTTCTTCATGCTCATGGGCGTAACCGGCACGGCGCTGCTGGCGCTGACGGAAAGCTGGAAACTGCTGCTTGTATTTTACATCATCGGAACGCTGGGCTTTAACGGTTCCTGCGTTTACTATGACAGCTTTCTGCTCGATGTGACCAGCGAGGAGCGCATGGACCGCGTCTCCGCCATGGGATATGGGTTGGGCTACATCGGCGGCTCGACCATTCCGCTGATCCTTTCGCTGGCGCTCATTCAGTTCGGCGGCGCTATCGGTATTTCCACGCTGACGGCCACACGCTTTTCCTTCCTGCTGACGGCTGTGTGGTGGGTGGTCTTCTCTATCCCGATGCTTCGCCACGTTCGCCAGAAGCATGAAATCGAGCATGAGCACAACCTTGCGCTTCATACGCTGCGCAACATGCGCAAAACGTGCCTGAGCATCTTGCACAACCGGAATGTTCTTCTGTTTGTGATTGCTTATTTCTTCTACATTGACGGTGTGGGCACCATCATACACATGGCGACGGTGTTTGGCGACTCCTGTGGCCTGGGCAGCATGGAGATGATGGTTGTCCTGCTTGTGGTGCAGATCGTGGCATTCCCCTTTGCCATTCTCTACGGCAGGCTGTCCGACCGCTTCGGCACACGCAAAATGCTTCTGACGGGCATCGTTACCTATATTCTTGTTTGCTGCGTGGGATTTGCCCTGCATACTCTGCGCGATTTCCTCATCCTCGCTGTGCTGGTTGGCACGGCACAGGGCGGCGTTCAGGCGCTCTCCCGCTCGTTCTTTGGCAAGTTGGTGCCCACTGAGGCTGCGAGCGAATATTTCGGCTTCTTCGATATATTTGGCAAGTTTTCTGCCGTCATCGGCCCTGCGCTGTTTGGCCTCACCTCCCAGATTACCGGCATGACCCGGCTTGGCATTTTGCCCGTCATGTCCATGTTCGTCATCGGCGGCATTATCCTGGCGTTCTTCCTCCCCAAGAACATCGACCGGATTGCACAATGAGATCTGTTTCCGGCAGGCAGATGAACCGCCCCTCCTCCATCAGGAGAGCGGCGGTTTCAGGCTGTCAAAAAACCTCTTTGGGTGGTTTGGAGGGCCGCAGCCCTCCAAATGCAATCCGAATCCGGCGACATGTGCGGCGGATTCGGAAGCCTTGCGCAGCAAGGTTTCCTTACACTGTTTCCCGCC
>DVJV01000029.1 GCA_018716525.1 Candidatus Ventricola gallistercoris | reverse complement strand
CCTTATTGCTTTGTGCAAATGAAAGCGATGTGGTCAGCATCCATGTGCGCTACCGGGTACCCGTATGGGCGAAGTATATGCCGTACGGCCGCATTCATCGGTGACTTCTGCGCGGACAAATGTCTCACGGGGCGTCAGGCGGCAGGAGGCTTGCGTGATGCCGTTTCCCTGCGTTACGCGCTCGGCATTCCAGACCGAATCTGAATAGAAGACGACGCGCGATGCAGGCGAACAAGTCACATGCGCTACCTGATCTATGATTGTCAGTTCCACACGGGGGCCTTGTGTGGCGTAGAACTGTCCGGCCCAAAGCGCCTCCATGACAGCCGCATGTGTCTTTTCGCGGGCGTGAACCATCAGATAGCTTTTAACCGCATCTTCATCGTAATGATGTGCGTCGTCGGCTGCCATGCATGGCAATAGCACGCCATGGATTCCCAATTGATCGACAAACAAGCCGGAATAGGGGCGTGCGTTATAGGGAAAGCCGCTTGTGGTATTATAGATCTCCACACCAGAGAGCCCGGTCAGATGGGAAACAGCTTCCGCGCTGTTGAGCGACCAGGCGGGGTGAGCCAGGATAGCCAGGCCACCCGCGCTGCGGATGGCGTCGATGATCTGCTGTGCATCCAGATTCGGTTGGTGGCGCACGACAGCGGGCGCACGCTGCATGCCTACGCCCACGATGTGGTAGATGCCCTCGCGCACATGATGGCCGACGTTGTACTCACAGCCGGGAAGGAGCAGCATTCCGCCTGGAGTTGTGCCTTGCTCGGAAAGCACCCAGTGATCCGTTACGGCAACAAAGTCATAGCCTGCCTGCTCGTAGAGCGCCACGGCGTCTTCAAACCCGAGCTGCCCGTCGCTGCGCTGGGTGTGCATGTGCAGATTGCCACGGAGCCAAACGCCTTGTTTCTCCCCCATGCCCTGTCCTCCTGACTCGGTTTACATCCTTGCCTAATGCCCATGACAAACGCTGATTACCGGTTGTCTTCCTGGCGGTAGCGCAGCGGGCCTTCTTCATAGAGATTGCCGCCATGCGCGTCGATGGCTACAATCAGCGGAAGGTTTTCGACTTCGAGCTCGCGAATTGCTTCCGTGCCCAGATCATCAAACGCGATGATGCGTGCCGATTTGACGCTGCCTGCGATCAGAGCGCCAGCTCCGCCTGTCGCGGCAAAGTATACGCCGCCGTTTCTGCGGATGGCGTCGATCACTTGGGCGCTGCGCTGCCCCTTGCCAATCATGCCGATCAGCCCCAGGTCGCACAGCGTGGACGCGTAGGCATCCATGCGGTAACTGGTTGTCGGTCCGCAGGAACCGATGGGATCGCCGGGTTTAGCCGGGCAGGGACCGGCGTAGTAGATAACCTGATTTTTTACGTCAAAGGGAAGCGGCTTGCCCGCCTCCACCAGCGCGCACAGGCGCTTGTGCGCCGCGTCGCGTCCTGTGTAAATGGTGCCTGAAAGCAGCACACTGTCTCCGGCGCGGAGTGTGGCAATCTGCTGGGGATCCAGCGGCGCGCGGACGGTTTTGCTCATGACAATTCCTCCATGCTGTTAGCATCCATCCGGGGAGACTGAGCTGTACAGGTGCGCGGCCTCCCGGATGGTCAATTTCTTTATTGCAGGTTTAGAAACGGCGGATCAGATCGTCACCGTTTTATGGCGTGCGGCATGGCACTGCATGTTGACGGCAACGGGCAGACCTGCGATATGCGTGGGCATCTGCTCTATGTGCACCGCAAGCGCGGTCGTCCGCCCACCAAGCCCCTGAGGACCGATGCCAAGCTTGTTGATGCGCTCAAGCAGTTCCTTCTCCATATCGGCGAGCATCGGGTCTGCGGAGTGTGTTCCACATTCGCGCGTGAGGCTGTGCTTGGCCATCAGCATGGCGCATTCTGCCGTGCCGCCAATGCCCACGCCGACCACCACAGGCGGACACGGGTTTCCGCCTGCCAGACCCACTGTCTCCACGACCGCATCCTTGACCCCTTCAATGCCCTGGGAAGGGGTGAGCATCCATAGCTTTGACATGTTTTCAGAGCCAAATCCTTTCGGCGCTGCGGTCAGCGTGACTTGCTCCCCCGGTACGATGCGCATGTGCACGATGGCCGGCGTGTTGTCGCCCGTGTTGATGCGTGTGAGCGGCGTGAGCACGCTGGCACGGAAATAACCATCCTTGTATGCACGGCGCACGCCGCGCTCGATCGCCTGGTTGATGTCGCCGCCTGTGAAGTGGACATCCTGCCCTACGTCCATGAATATGACCGCCATTCCCGTATCCTGGCAAATGGGCATTTTGCGCTGAGCGGCCAGCTCATCATTTTCAATGAGCTGTCGGAGCACGTCGCGCCCGAAGGGGGATTCCTCCTGCTCCATCCGTTCGTGCAGCAGGCTTAGCACATCCTCGCCAATTTCACAGCAGGCGCTCAAAAACAGGTCGCGCACTGCCTGCTCTATTTGTGATACATCAATTTCCCTCATGGTGACCTCCTGGCGCAAAGCGCGCGACACGCTTTGCATAGTGTTGTGAATATAGAAATACTATACCGCATTTTTTCTCAGTTCGCAATGACCGATTTCAAAAAGGTGCCAAACTGCCTGTTCCATTTTTTGCCGTATCGGGTTATAATAGGAGCAACAAGTCTGTTGCTGGAGGTCGTTCATGCAGTTTTCTCGAGATACAAAGCGTTTTTTGTTTCTGCTCTCCGCATTTACTGTGGGGCTTGCGCTGCTCGTGCGCCATTTTTCATCCATAGGGCTTTGGTTTACGGGCGTATACCAGACGCTGGTGCCATTTATCGTCGGTGCGTGTCTGGCTTTCCTTCTCAATGTACCAATGCACATGTTTGACGCCCTGTTTTCGCGCAAGTTTAAAGGGCGGGAACTGATGAGCAGCAAGGTCAGACGCCCCGTTTGCCTGATTCTGTCGCTGCTGCTGGTTTTGCTGCTGATTGTGCTCTTTTCCATCATCGTCTTGCCTCAGCTGGTCAATACCGTGTCCTCGCTGGCAGGGTCTGTGATGAATTTTGTTCCGACTGGGCAGATGTGGATTACGCGCTTTACAGAGTGGCTGTCCCAATACCCTGAGGCGTTGGAAATCATTTACCCCTATATTCCCGACGTCAATCAGATTGCTTCTACGATCATCGCCTTTGTGCAGCGTTATGCGGGACTTGTGGTGTCCACGGTGGTTTCGCAGGCCTCTTCTTTCTTTGGAAATGTGACAAACGTGATCATCATGGTTGTGTTTGCCGTCTATGTGCTGCTGCAAAAGGATGCGCTGTCCCGTCAGGGCCGCAAGCTGATCTATGCGTTTTTGCCCAAGCGCTTTTGCGACAGCACATTGCGTGTGGCGCACATGGCATACCGGACGTTCTTTTCCTATGTCACCATTCAGTGTACGGAGGCATGCATTCTGGGTTCGCTTTGCTTTGTCGGCATGCTGCTGTTCCGCTTCCCGTATGCTGTGGTCATATCGGTGATCATGCTCTTTTGCGCGCTGATTCCCATCTATGGCGCAATCTTTTCCTGCATCGTGGGCGCGTTCCTGGTTCTGTTTGAAAACCCGGCCCAGGCGCCCTGGTTTGTGCTGTTTATTCTGGTGCTTCAGCAGGTGGAAACCAACCTCATCTATCCGCGTGTGGTCTCCACTTCCATCAATCTGCCGTCTATGTGGGTGCTTCTGGCTGTTACGGCCGGCGGCGGCCTGTTTGGCATCGCGGGCATGATCATGGCGGTGCCGCTGACTTCCATCGCTTACACGCTTCTGGGCGAGATCACCAGAAAGCGGCTGATTGAACGCCACCTATCGCCGGATAATCCCGCCGCGCCGGATGAAACGCAGAACTAACCCGTTTTTCCCTGCCGCTGTGTAAGCTGCAATTCACACTGAAGGAGGATTTTCATGAGCCGTTTGGGCGATTTGATTTTACTGGAACGCACGCGCCAGAAACTGACCCGCAAGCAGGTGGCCAGAAAGTGTGGCGTGTCTGAAGGCTACATCAAGGATGTGGAAGAAGGACGAAGGATCATTCAGGATGATCAGGCGCGCCGCATCCTCAAGACGCTGGGTACCAGCCAGCGCAATGAAGCGGAGTTTTCGCTTGATGAAATCGCCGCAACGGTCGATTTGACCACGCTTGCGCCGCAGTCCGGTCACACCACACAGGCACCGCAGAAGGCGGAGATGAGCCGCCAGTCTGAGCCTGTCCGTCAGGCGCCCTCTAAAGCCGTCAGCGAGGAGGAGCAAAGCGGCATCTGGCTGGATGCGCTCAGCAGTGTGCTGCGCCCTGTGCCGGTGATGAACGCCGGATGGGTGCAGGTTTCCCGGCGCATGGTACCCATTCAAGATGGCAAGATCGAGGGAGCCAAGCCTGACCGGGTAGTGTATTTCCTTGCACCGGATGATTCCATGCGCGCCATGCGCATTGAAAAGGGCGATCTGGTGCTCATTGTGCCACAGACGTTGCCGGTGGACGGGGCAATTATGCTGGTGGAGTATGGTGCGCACCGCTGCCTGCGGCGCATCAAGCTGCTGGGAGACTCCAAAATTCTGCTGCAAAGCGGTGACCGGGAACTGGATGCCCAGGCAATCCACATCAGCGAACTGAAGCTCGTAGGGCGCGCCGTACGGGTGGAGATTGCGCTGTAATCGCATGACAAGGGCCTGATGAATGCCATCAAGCCCTTTTTTCGCGTGAATTTCGCAGATGGAGGTGCCTTATGGACGCCCTTCCCTTCCCCTTTCCGCTTGCTTTGGAGGATATTCAGCACCGGCGCGCAATGGTCCTGTCGGCTTTATGCAGCGCAGACGGCGGGTTTTGTGTTGTTCCCGTTCGGTCGGTGCAATCCACCACCCTGAAACTGGCGTTGCGGCTGTATGATCAGCTCTTTTTCCAGGGATTCCTGGGCCAGGCATATGATGAAATTGCGGTGACGCTCTCTGCCCGGCTGGTCAGTTCTGCCGGTAAGTTTCTCTATATGCGGGGGGCAACGCGGCAACGCAAAGCGGAAATCCGCATGTCGGGCGACTTTTTATTCCGCCTGACAGACGGTCCTTTTCTGCTCAACGGGCTGTCTGTCTCTACCCCACAGGAGGCCTTTTTGGTGGTGTTTGAGCATGAATTGTGCCACGCACTCGAAAATGCGCTCTTCGGCGCGACAGGCCATTCCAGCCGCTTTTTAACGCTGGCCCGTGGGCTCTTTGGCCACACCGATACCAGACACAGCCTGCCCACCCGCAGGATGGAGGCCGCACGCGTAGGGCTGATCGTGGGAGCTCAGGTGCGTTTTCCCTTTGAAGGACGGATGCTTTCGGGCATCGTCTCCTATATCGGCAAGACGGCTACCGTCATGGTGGCGGACAGGCACGGCACATACCGCGATCCGGCGGGAAAACGGTATGCCAAATACCGCGTTCCTCTCTCCCTCATCACACTGCGGTGATTGGGCTATCCGCCTGCGCATGCCAATGCACCGAACAAGGTGCGAATTGGATATTTTTGTGCAAACGGCGCATAATATAGCCGATTATTCTCCTAGAATGACTCTTTACTGACTTTCTTTGACCATGGTATACTGGCAGCGTCGAAAGACAAAGAATCAGTTTATATCCCGCTTACCGGACGGCTTTGCCGCCCTGAACATAAAGGAGGATGATTTGGATGGATACGAACCGCTTCACCCAAAAATCCATGGAAGCGCTGCAGAGCGCACAACAGCTTGCACAAAGCTACGGAAACGCGCAAATCGAGCAGATTCACCTGCTCAGCGCCATGCTCAACCAGGAAGATGGCCTCATTGGTCAGCTGATGGGCAAACTGGGGATCAACCTTAGGCAGGCGCAGAATGCCTGTGAAACGGCGGTCTCCCGCCTGCCCAAGATCTCGGGCAGCAATCAGCAGCCCTATGTATCCAATGCGCTTGCAACGGTGCTCACCCATGCCGAGAGTGAAATGAAGCAAATGCGCGACGAATACATCTCGGTGGAGCATCTGTTCCTGGCGTTGCTTGAGAAGGCAGACCAGACGGTAAAACCGCTGCTGAACAGTCTGGGTATCACGCGGGCCAAGTTTTTGGAATCGCTCCAGGCGGTGCGTGGCAATGCGCGTGTGACCAGCGAAGATCCCGAGTCCACGTATGATGCGCTCAAGAAGTATGGCCAGGACCTGGTGGAAATGGCCAGACAGAACAAGCTTGACCCCGTGATCGGCAGGGACAGCGAAATCCGCAATACGATCCGCATTCTTTCGCGCAAAACCAAGAACAATCCGGTTCTGATTGGTGAGCCGGGCGTAGGCAAGACAGCCATTGCCGAAGGCTTGGCTCAGCGCATTGTGCGCGGCGACGTGCCGGACAGCCTGAAGGACCGCACGATCTTCTCACTGGATATGGGCGCGCTGATCGCGGGTGCGAAATTCCGCGGCGAGTTTGAGGAGCGCCTGAAGGCGGTCTTGGCGGACATCAAGGCCAGCGAAGGCCGCATTATCCTGTTCATCGATGAGCTGCACACCATCGTGGGCGCTGGTAAGACCGAGGGCAGCATGGACGCGGGCAACCTGCTCAAGCCTATGCTGGCGCGCGGTGAGCTGCACTGCATCGGCGCGACGACGCTCAACGAATACCGCAAGTACATTGAAAAGGATGCGGCACTCGAGCGGCGCTTCCAGCCGGTCATGGTTTCCGAGCCGACGGTGGAGGACACCATCTCCATCCTGCGCGGCTTGAAGGAGCGCTATGAGGTGTACCACGGTGTCAAGATTCAGGATCAGGCACTGATTGCCGCAGCGACGCTCTCCAACCGCTATATTTCCGACCGTTTCCTGCCGGACAAGGCGATTGACCTGGTCGACGAAGCCTGTGCGACCATCCGCACCGAGATGGACTCGATGCCCCAGGAACTTGATGACATTCGCCGCCGCATCATGCAGCACGAGATCGAGGAGGCGGCCCTCAAGAAAGAGGATGACGCGCTTTCGCGTGAGCGCTTGGCACAGCTGCAAAAGGAGCTGGCAGACATGCGTGAACAATTCTCCTCGATGAAGGCACGCTGGGAAAATGAGAAGAATGCCATCGGCACCGTGCAGAAACTGCGCGAGGAAATCGAGCATATTGGCGGCGAGATTGCAGAGGCTGAGCGCAAATACGATCTGAACCGCGCGGCCGAGCTCAAGTATGGCAAACTTCCGCAGCTGCAAAAGGAGCTGGCCGAACAGGAGAAGCTCGCCGAGGAAGCCAAGAGCGACAGTACTCTGTTGCGCGACAAGGTCACCGAAGAAGAAATCGCCCGGATTATCGCAAGATGGACGGGTATCCCTGTTTCCAAACTCATGGAAGGCGAGCGCGAGAAGCTGCTGCACATGGATGATACGCTGCACAAGCGCGTCATCGGTCAGGATGAAGCGGTCGAAAAGGTGTGTGAAGCCATTTTGCGCAGCCGTGCCGGCATTCAGAATCCGAACAGGCCGATCGGTTCGTTCCTGTTCCTGGGCCCCACGGGTGTAGGCAAGACGGAACTGGCCAAGGCGCTGGCACAGGCGCTGTTTGACGACGAAAAGAACATGGTTCGTCTGGACATGAGCGAATACATGGAAAAGCACAGTGTTTCCCGCCTCATTGGCGCACCTCCGGGATATGTGGGTTACGATGAGGGCGGCCAGCTGACGGAAGCCGTGCGCCGCAGACCGTATGCGGTGGTGCTCTTTGACGAGGTGGAAAAGGCGCATCCCGACGTGTTCAACGTGCTCCTGCAGGTGCTTGACGACGGGCGCATTACCGATTCCCAGGGACGCACGGTGGATTTCAAAAACACCATCATCATTCTGACCAGCAACCTTGGTTCCTCTGCCATTCTGGAAGGCATCGACGACAAGGGCGAGATCTCAGACGAGGCCCGCAAGCAGGTGGAGGGAATGCTCAAGACGAGCTTCCGCCCCGAGTTCCTCAACAGACTGGATGAGATCGTCTTCTACAAGCCGCTCACGCGTGATGAGATCGACCGGATTGTCGATCTGCAGGTTGATGACCTCAACCGCCGCCTGAAGGATAAGCAGCTCTCCATGGTGCTGACGCCCGCTGCCCGCTCGTACATTGTTGCGCAGGGCTATGATCCGATCTATGGTGCGCGTCCGCTCAAGCGCTTCATGCAGCGCGCCGTGGAGACGCTCATTGCCCGCAAGATCATCGGCGAGGATCTGCAACCGCGCTCCGTGCTGACCGTGGATTATGACGGCGAAAAGCTGTTCATCCAGGCTGAGCCTGAATACACTGTCAGCTGACAGACTTCCCTATCCATGGCGGTTGGCAATGGCTCTCCCCTATCCGCTTCTTCTGTTGATGAGCTGCGAAGGGGTTATAAAAAGGTGGTCCTTTCTACGCGAAAGGATCACCCTTTTTCATGTGGTGTAAGCGGTTGGCACATCAATCAAAGGGAATGGATCAATCCTTCTTCTTCTCTATTTCGCTGATTGCCCAGAGTGCATGGGTTCGAACGGCCTCAAACGGCGATTGTGCCCAGCTTTTGAGCACTGGCAGATCCTTCCCATCGCCCCGGTTTCCGCTAAGCAGAGCTGCCTGGGCGCGTATGCGCTGGGGCCGTGCTACATTTCGGCCGATTTGCTCAGCCAGAAGGCTGGTATGGCGGGTAAATGCGACTTCATCGAGCGTCAGAAATCCATCCAGAGGAAGCGGAAGGGTCACCTGCTCTGCCCTGGAGGGCTGCATCGGGCAAACACGCTGGCAGATGTCACACCCCAGCAGTCGCATTCCCATGCGTTTACGCAAGGACTCTGGAACGGGAATGCCCTCCATCATAAAGTTGCGCATACATCGCTCAGGATGGCTCATGCCCTCCTTGTCAAGTGCGCCAGAGGGACAGGCCTCTGCACAGCGGTTGCAATTCAGGCAGGAAAACGCAGGCGGGGTCCGGTCCGTCTGGTGGCACTCGATGTCCGTTGCCATCAGGATGATGACCACGTACGTACCGTATTGCGGTGTCAGCAACAGACCGCTTTTGAGAATGGTGCCAAGGCCTGCACGGACAGCGGCTTCCCGGGCAGGATACGATACATTGGCCCGGGCAAAGCAGCCCGCACGCACAAGCGCTTGTTCAAGCGACTGCGCAGCATGGTATGCTGCATTGGAGGCCCAATAATAGCTGTCTACAAAGACGTTTCCGTTTTGCGGCATAGATGCTTGCACATAGGGCCACAGCAGCACAGCGAGGCTCTTGGTGCGGGAATCATCCTCAGTAGGAAAAAAACGCAGCTGTCTTCGTTCGGCAAGCGGCGTCTGGCTGTCTACAATCTGCTTTTGTGCAAAAAAGCCTGATGCGCTGCAAAAGCCAACTTGCGCGAATCCGGCTTGCTGTGCCAGTGTTTGAAAGGATTGTGGGTCCATGTTTGCCTTTTCTCCCTGCAATGCGTAAAATGAAAACGAAGGACAGCCTTGATCTGTCCTTCAAGTAAAATCAGGAAGCCGAGACCTTTCTCTCCGGCTCGCTTTCCTGCGAGAGGCTTTTATACTGATAATCGACCTGCTGAAGCTGGAACTCAAAGTCCCGCTTGTCCTTCTCCTGCAGCGTAGAAAGGATCAGCCCCACGGTCAGCAGCAGCAGCGCGGCAAGCATTGTGACGCAACAGGCAATGAGCGTTGGGAAACGCGGCACCAGACCGGTTTTCAAAAACTCGAGCACTACGGGAGTTACAAACAGAGTGGAAAGCACGGCCAGCAGCAAGGCCAACGCCCCAAAGAAGGAGAACGGCCGGTAGTTCTTGTAAAGCCTTGCGATGGTCATCAATACCCGTGCGCCGTCTTGATAGGTATTGAGCTTGGAGACGCTGCCATCCGGCCTGTCGCGGTAGGAAACCACGACGTTGGCAACCTGCATATTGCGGTTGATGGCGTGGATGGTCATGTCGGTTTCGATTTCAAACCCCTTGGACAATACCGGATACGTCTTGACAAAGGCATAACTGAAAGCCCGGTAACCGGTCATGATGTCCTTAATATCGCTTTTGAACAGGCGGTTGATGCACGCGCGCACCAGCCCGTTGCCCATGTTGTGGAAGGGGCGCTTGTTTTCGGTAAAATAGGTGCTCGAGAGCCTGTCTCCAACGACCATATCGGCCTGTTCATGGAGCACCATGCGCACCATTTCCGGGGCACATTCTGCCGGGTAGGTGTCGTCGCCATCGACCATGACGTAACAATCCGCATCGATTTCGCGGAACATGCGGCGGATGACGTTGCCCTTTCCCTGCATGCGCTCCCGGCGCACGATGGCACCGGCGCGCACAGCGATTTCACCCGTCCCGTCGGTTGAATTGTTGTCGTAGACATACACAACCGCTTCGGGCATCGCACGGCGAAAATCGCGCACAACCTTTTCCACGGTCTTGCTCTCGTTATAGCATGGAATCAGTACGGCAATCCGGTCTTTCATGGATGCAATCTCCTGTACTCTGGTCCGTGACGGGCACGGCATCTTTTTATTCATTATAGCATATCCGGGTGGGAAAAGCAAAGCCCACGCGCTTTGAAGGCCGGGAAATTCGGTCGGAAGCGCGCGGGCATTTGTTTTAAAAGAACCAACACAAGCACGATACCATGAAGAACTCGCTTGCATTGCTGACAAAGATGCACTTAGGTTTCGTCAGCCGGAAGCTGAAGTTCGACGGTGACATCGAGCAGCTCTCCTTTAGGAATGCGATCCTGCACAGTCAGCTCTGCCAGGTTGGGAATGCGGTAGATTTGCAGGGTGACGCTGTCCCCCGCCTGCTTGCTGGCGATGAAATTGGTCAGGTCGGTGTGGAGCGTCACGCGCTCGCCGTCCACCGCAAGGATGATGTCATCTACCTGTACGCCGGCTTTCGCTGCCGGGCTTCCCTCCGATACTGCGCTCACGTATACGCCTGCCGGTATCATGCCTTCGGTAGGTTCCTCAGTTCCGCGCAGCGTCATCACCGAGATGCCGAGCTTGGGCCTTGTGACCTTGCCGTACTGAATGATGCTGTTGACGATGGGCTGCACGACATCCATGGGAATGGCCATGGCAATGCCTTCGATGCTGGCCACATCACGGCTGCCCGATGAACTGAACTTGAGCGATGGAATGCCGATGAGCTCGCCCTTCGTGTTGAACATGCCTCCACCGCTGTTGCCCGAGTTGATGGCCGCATCGGTTTGCAGCATTTTGACGATCGGAGAACCCTCCAGCTCCCGGTTGAGTGCCGATACGACGCCGACTGTCACGGTATCGGCAAACTGTTTCCCCAAGGGATTGCCAATGACGATGGCCCAGTCGCCTGCCCGCACTTGAGCAGGATCGCCCATCGTGACGGCGGGAAGTGTGACATCTTCCGTGACACGCAGTACTGCCAGATCGGTTAATTCGTCATATCCGACGATCTCTGCTTGCAGGTACTGGCCTTGGCTGAGCACCTGCACGTCGCTGGCACCTTCGATAACGTGGTAGTTGGTGACCACGTGCCCCTGTGTCGTTACCACGACGCCTGAACCTGTGGCCTGCTCCACCAGTTCCGTCTGTCCACTGATGATGCTGTATGTGTTGGCCCGGTTGCTCACGCCGACAACGCAGGGCATGACCACCTCTACCACGTCGGAAAATGGGCTGCTCACACCTTCCAGCGATTGCACATACTCGCCCTGCGCGTAGACCGTCCGGGTCTGACCTGCGCTCGTCTGTGTTGCGATCCACATGATGGCCGCTGCAACGCCCGCCAGCATGATGGTCGCTCCTTTTTGCCGCTTGGTATCCAATGCGCTCACCTCAGAGCATAGCCTGCCCGAAATGCGCTGTGCATACTCCACGAAATGAATGTGCTTTGGCGCACAGGATATGCCAAGCGCAACCGCAACACTGCTTACTTGAGTGATACAATGGTGACGCCCGCTTCACCCTCGCCGTAGCGGCCGAGCCTGAACTGGCTCACACACGGATGACGGCGCAGACAGTCGTGTATGCCCGCGCGCAGAACGCCTGTTCCGACGCCGTGGATGATGCTGACCTCGCCGAGCGAGGAAAGCATCGCGTCATCGAGGAACTTGCGCACCTCATCAAGCGCTTCTTCAAGCGTAAGCCCCCGCACGTCGAGCTCCTGGCGGACAGGTCTGGCAGTGATGTCAACGCGCGTCTCGCGCATGGACTTTTTGCGCTCCAGCTTCTTTTGCTCTTTTTTGATCATCTGCTGTGTGCTGGTCAGCGTACGCAGATCGGAAAGCTGTGCGCGCATTTTCATCATGCCGGCCTTGAGCTGCACATACCCCTTTGCATCAGGCGGTGAAACGACCGTGGCATCCACATCCATGGATGCGATGTGCACCATGTCCCCCACACGAACCTGCTTGGGAATCTCGCCGCCCACTTCTTCCTGCTTGTCGGCAAGCGCCTCCTGTGCCTGCTCCACACGCTTTTTGACGCGCTGAATCTCATGTTCCTGTGCGCCGCCGGCCTTTTTCATGGCACGGAGCTCGGCGATTACCGCTTCGGACTCACGCCGGGCATTTTCCACGATGCGTTTGGCTTCGTCCTTGGCTTTTCGAATTGCCCGGTCGCGCTGCTCTTCCAGCCGTTTGCGCTCGGCCTCTGCCTGGTTGCGGATTTCAACCATCTCGGCGCGTGCCTCTTCGGCGATCTCCCGCTCCTTCTGGGCAACCTGACGGTGGTATTCCGCATTGGCGATGACGTCCTCAAAGCGAACCTGTTCCCGGGAAAGAAGCTCCTTGGCCTTGTCAATCACGTGCTCGGGCAAACCGAGCTTGCGGGAAATCTCAAATGCATTTGATTTGCCTGGAATGCCGATGGAAAGCCGGTACGTGGGGCGCAGCGTGGCAACATCAAACTCTACGGAGGCGTTTTCAACCTGGTCGGTGGTCAGCGCGTATTCCTTGAGTTCGCTGTAATGGGTAGTGGCTACGGTGCGCGTGTGCATCGCCAGCAGCGTGGAAAGGATGGATTGCGCGAGTGCAGCACCTTCCGTGGGATCTGTGCCGGCGCCCAGCTCGTCGAATAGCACGAGCGAATCCGGCGATACCTGCTCGAGAATGGATACGATGTTTTTCATGTGCCCCGAGAAGGTGGACAGGGATTGCTCGATAGACTGCTCGTCGCCGATGTCGGCGAACACATCGTCAAACACGGCAAGTTCGGTGCCGTAATCGGCCGGAATCTGCAATCCAGCTTGCGCCATGAGCGTAAACAGACCGGTGGTCTTGAGCGTGACCGTCTTGCCGCCGGTATTGGGGCCGGTAATGATGAGCGTGGTAAACGCATCGCCCAGGTGAATATCCAGCGGGACAACCTTCTGCGGATCGATCAGCGGATGACGTCCGCGGATAATGCGAATGCGCCCTTCGTGGTTGATCTTGGGGGCGCAGGCATTCATTTGCCGGGCAAGCGACGCTTTGGCAAATGCAAAATCGAGCTGCGCGAGGATTGCCAGATTATCCGCAATGGCATCTGC
>DVJV01000028.1 GCA_018716525.1 Candidatus Ventricola gallistercoris | reverse complement strand
CAGACTGTCAAAAAACCCATCCGGGAGGTTTGGAGGGCTAAAGCCCTCCAAATGCAATCCGAATCCGGCGACATGTGCGGCGGATTCGGAAGCCTTGCTGTGCAAGGTTTCCTTGCGCTGTTTCCCGCCCGGGAGCCCCATGGGGGCGAGAGGGAAACGGCGTAAATCTCGGAAAAGGACGCCGCAGGCGGACTTTTTCGACACGCTGAGGGGGGTGCTTCCCTGTCGGGAAGCCCCCCCTTTTGTAATAAAATTCACCCCATGCTCACACGCCGGAGTACGCGCTGTACCCGCCGTCCACAGGCAACACAATGCCCGTGACAAACCCGGCGGCACGTTCATCCACCAGGAACAGCAGCGCTCCGATCAGCTCTTTGAGCTCGCCAAAGCGCCGCATCGGCGTGCCCGCAATGATCTTTTCACAGCGCGGCGTGGGCGTTCCATCCTCATTGAACTGGAGCGCATGGTTCTGCTCGGTCATGAAGAAGCCGGGGGCAATGGCATTGACGCGCACACCGGAGCGGGCCAGGTAGGTTGCCAGCCACTGCGTGAAGTTGGAAACACCCGCTTTGGCGCCGGAATACCCGGGAATACGCGTGAGCGGCGCATAAGCGCTCATGGAAGAGACATTGATCACGCAAGCGCCCTGCCTGCCGAGCATCAGCGGGGTGAGCATCTTGCAGGGCAGCCACGTGCCACGCATGTTGAGGTCAAACTCGCGCTGCACATCGTCCGCAGGCACATCAAAGAAAGTACGTTCTCCGCCATCCGCCATCTGATCCTGGGGCACCATGGCGGTCTTCACCGCGCCGCCCGCCGCATTGACCAGAATGTCGATTCCACCGTAGCGCGATTGCACCTCGTCCTTGACGCGCAGCATGGCCTGCTCGTCCATCACGTCGCCGGAAATCGCATCGGCCTTGCCGCCGCCCGACGTAATCTCATCGGCTACCCTCTGGCAGCGCTCCAGATTGCGTCCCAGCACGATGACCGTCGCGCCACATGCTGCCAGCGCACGGCAGAACATACCGCCGATGCCGCCGTTTCCACCCGTTACCAATGCCACGCGCCCCTCCAGGTTGACGCGAAAGGGAATGTCATAGGCGTATCCCATAAGTCTCTCCTCTACCCGCCACCTGCCGGCGGCTGTACTGGGGCCGCGCCGGGGAACTCTGACCGCGCCCGTGCAAACCCATTCTTTCATATATATTCGACAGGATCGCGCAAATCCCTCCGGTGCTGTGACACTTTCGGCTTTTCGCACGCTCAAAACGCCGCTTTCGTACGCAGTTTTCACGGGATAAGCCGCTTGATGTCAGTGGATTAAACCATTGCCAAAGACCGAAAACGTGCTTATAATAGAGATGTTTGTGTACTCGTGGCATCGCGCAAAATGCAGGTATTCCCGCATATTTTGCCACACTGTGTTTGAAGAAGGTGGTTGTTTTTGAAGAAACTGTTTGTGTACCTGTCAGACTTCCGGCTTGAATGCGTGCTTGGCCCGCTGTTTAAGCTGCTTGAAGCCTCCTTCGAGCTGATCGTCCCGCTGATCATGGCGGCCATCATCGACAATGGCATCCCCAACGGGGACATGGGATACATCCTGCGCATGTGCTTGTGGCTGGTCATCCTTGGGGCGGTGGGCCTGCTCAGCTCCGTGACGGCGCAGTACTTTGCCGCCAAGGCAGCCATGGGCTTCTCCGCGCGCATCCGCCATGCGCTGATGGCACACATCCAGACGCTCAGCTACACCGAGCTTGACAACCAGGGTACCTCCACGCTCATCACGCGCATGACCAGCGACATCAACCAGGTGCAAACCGGCATGAACATGATGCTGCGCCTGCTTCTGCGCTCACCGTTCGTGGTATTTGGCGCCATGGTGATGGCCTTTACCATCGACTTTGACTGTGCGCTGCTCTTCGCCGGCGTGATTGCCGTGCTGTGCGTGATCGTGTTTTCGCTCATGCTGGCCACCATTCCGATGTACCGCCGCGTACAGGGCCAGCTCGACAGCGTGACCGCAGCCACCCGCGAAAACCTGACCGGCGTGCGCGTGGTGCGCGCCTTCTGTAAAGAGGATGCAGAGAACGAGCAGTTTGCCCGGCGCAATCAACTGCTCACCCGCATGCAGCTTGCCGTCGGCCGCATCTCCGCAGCGATGAACCCCGTGACCTATGTGGTCATCAACGCGGCGGTCATCCTGCTCATCCGCACGGGTGCGCTCAAGGTGGAAATGGGCACCCTCTCCCAGGGTGAGGTTGTGGCGCTGTACAATTACATGAGCCAGATTCTGGTCGAGCTCATCAAGATGGCAGACCTGATCATCCTGCTGACCAAAGCGGCGGCCTGCGGCGACCGGATCGCCAAAGTGCTTGACGTGCGTTCCTCCCAGAAGGACGGGGAAGGCGTTCCTGCTTGCGACGCACCCCACGGCAGCGTAGCGTTTGAAAACGTGAGCCTGTGCTACCAGGGGGCTGGCGCGGACTCGCTGACGGACATCAGCTTTCAGGCATCTCCCGGCCAGACCATTGGCGTCATCGGCGGAACGGGCTGCGGCAAAACCTCGCTGGTCAACCTCATCCCCCGCTTTTATGATGCTACATCGGGCCGCGTGCTGGTGGATGGCATGGACGTACGCGACATGCGCAAGGATGAGCTGCGCCGCCGCATCGCCGTGGTGCCGCAAAAGGCCATGCTCTTCAAGGGAACGATCCGCAGCAACCTGCTCTGGGGCAATGACAGTGCCAGCGAGGAGGACTTGCTTGCCGCGCTTTCCACGGCGCAGGCGCTCGATGTGGTCAAGGCCAAGGCACAAGGGCTTGATGAGCCCGTGGAACAGGGCGGCCGCAACTTCTCCGGTGGCCAGCGTCAACGTCTGACCATCGCCCGCGCACTCGTGCGCATGCCCGAAATCCTGATTCTGGATGACAGCGCTTCCGCGCTTGACTATGCCACGGACGCCAACTTGCGCCGCGCCATCCGGCAGATGGAAAACCCGCCCACGACGTTCATCGTCTCCCAGCGGGCCGCCTCGATCCGATTTGCCGATCAGATCGTGGTGCTTGAAGACGGCCACGTCGCCGGCATCGGCACGCACGATGCGCTGCTGGCCTCCTGCCCGGTGTATCAGGAGATCTACGCATCCCAGTTTAAGACAGAGGAGGCGGCTTATCATGGCTGACAAACAAAAACGGTCGATTGCCTCCCAGGGCGCCACGCTGCGCCGCGTGCTGCGCTACATCCGTCCGCACATGCCCAAGGTGCTGCTTTCCCTGGCGCTGGCGCTCCTGAGCGTCGCGCTGACGCTGTATGTGCCCATTCTCGTCGGCCGGGCAATCGACTGCCTGACGGGCGCGGGCCAGGTCGATTTTGCAGCGCTCGCCCCGATTCTCACAACCATCGCCGTGTGCGTCGTGCTGACCTCTGCCGCGCAGTGGATCATGAAGGAGATGAACAACCGCATCACCTATGACACCGTGCGCGACATCCGCCGCGACGCCTTTGCCCACATTCAGCGCCTGCCACTGCGTTACCTGGATGCTCACCCCTCCGGCGACACCGTCAGCCGCATGATTTCGGATGTGGATACGTTTGCCGACGGCCTGCTCATGGGCTTCACCCAGCTTTTTACGGGCGTCATGACCATTCTGGGCACGCTCTTGTTCATGCTCACGCTCAGCGTGCCGATTACACTGGTCGTGGTGCTCATCACGCCGGTGTCGCTGCTGGTGGCCAATTTCATCGCCAAGCGCACGTATGCCATGTTCCGCCTGCAATCGCAAACGCGCGGCGAACAAACTGCGCTGATTGACGAGGCCATCGGCGAGCAAAAGCTCGTGCAGGCGTTTGGTCACGAGCAAAAGACGCTCGAAGCATTTGACGAGGTCAACGAGCGCCTGCGCGCGTGCTCGCTGCGCGCGGTGTTCTTCTCCTCGCTGACCAATCCGTGCACGCGCTTTGTCAATTCGCTCGTGTATGCGGGCGTCGGGTTGACCGGTGCGCTCGCAGCCGTGCATGGCAATCTGACCATTGGCGGCTTGTCGAGCTTTCTGTCGTATGCCAACCAGTACACCAAGCCGTTCAACGAGATCTCCGGCGTGATCACCGAATTGCAAAACGCGCTGGCGTGCGCCGGCCGTATCTTTGATCTGCTGGATGAGCCCACCCAGTTGCCCGATCCCCAGAATGCCACAACACTGCAAAACGCGCGCGGCGAAGTGGATCTCTCTCACGTGTGCTTCTCCTACGTGCCCGAACGCAAGCTGATTGAGGATTTCACGCTCCACGTCACCCCGGGCCAGCGCGTAGCCATCGTAGGGCCTACCGGCTGTGGCAAAACCACCATGATCAACCTGCTCATGCGCTTTTATGATGTCGATTCCGGCGAAATCCGCGTCGATGGACACAGCACACAAGCTGTCACGCGCGCAAGCCTGCGCCACAACATCGGCATGGTGCTCC
>DVJV01000198.1 GCA_018716525.1 Candidatus Ventricola gallistercoris | reverse complement strand
CCGAACTTGCCGCCCGCGTGCAAAATGGTCAGGCAGACCTCGACCGCCGGGCGGCCGATCTTGGGATGGATACCCACGGGGAAGCCGCGCCCGTCATCGGCGACGCTGCAGGAACCGTCCTTGTGCAGCGTGACGATGATCTCATGGCAAAAGCCCGCCAGCGCTTCATCGACGGCGTTATCCACGATCTCATAGACCAGATGATGCAAACCGCGCTCGTCCGTGGAACCAATGTACATGCCGGGGCGCTTGCGCACGGCCTCAAGGCCCTCGAGCACCTGAATCTGGTTTTCATCGTAGACCGCATCCGGCTGATCCAGATGGGGTTCGGTGATTTCCGGTTGATTGTGAAGCTGATTATCCATTCGTTCCCCTCGTCTTTCCTGACTCGATTCCCTGTTGCGCATCCGTATCGGGTTGCGCATCCGCGCGGGCGCGCACCGGTGCAATGCCCGGATAGCCGCGCTCATGCGCCCGCTGAGCGAGCGTCACCGCGGAGATGGGCGAAAGGTACACGCGCGCATTTTCCGACATGCCGCCTGCCCTTCGCGCGCCGGCACAGATGACCGCGCTTTTCGCGACCACGCCACGATTGGCGAGCACGCGGTTCTGCCTTCGGATCTCGCTGAGCATAGCGCCCGTAACGGCGCTGAAACTCTGCGTCAGATCAATGATGGCGATGATGTCCGAGCTGTGCACGCTGACATCGTCACCCAGATGCAGGATCATGGCCCCTCCGTCCCTGCGCCCGCCGGGAAATAAACGAGCAGGCGCACACTTTCTACTATTATAGTATATCAAATTTTACAGGTTTTTTCAAACGTTATCCCGCACTTTTTGTTGCGTTTACGGTCAAAAAAGCACACAAAAAAAGGCGCATGATTTGGACAATTCAACCACTTGCCGTTCGGGATTTTCCGCGAATTCCCCGGGCTTTTGCATCCGCCTGCGCAAAGTCCGCACCACCCCATTTTGCGCCGCTTAGACCAAAACCTCTACACCCAAATTCATGCGGACCCTGCGCTTATTTTTGCTTATTCCGTGTATTTTCGCTTTGCTCTTCGCTTATCGCTCAGTCTTTTGTTGAAGAACAGCCGGGAATGCAAAAACCGCCCCCGGCTTGTGCCAAAGGCGGTTTGCGCTGCCTGTCGCCATCTCGGCGTCCTGGCAGCATGAGGGCATGATCAATCCCGGTTCAGGGATGCCCAGCGCGCTTTAAAATAATGGGCGGCCATCTTGGGCTGACGGTCCCGGGTAAACAGTCCCTTCCGGTTGCCGCCTGCACGCATGGGCCCCTGCTGCGCGTCAAAGTCTGCAAAGTTCCACGGGAGTTCGCCCGTGACAAAGCTGCGCGCATCCAGGCAGGCGTTGATGGCCTCGTAGTACGCCACCTGGAATTCCTCGCTGAACATCTCCGGCACGGTGCTGTGCAGCCCAGGCAGCGTATCGGCGCCGTATTCCGAGAGAATCAGCGGCTTGCCGATCTCCTGCCAGAAGTCAAGCTCCAGGTTAAAGGCATACTTCGCCGCTTTCAAATCGCCCGAAAGGTTATACCAGCCGTAATAGCGGTTGATGCACACGACATCCATCGTCCGGGTGATGAGATCCTTGGTGTAGTCATTCTGGCAGCATACAAGCGTGACCGGTCTGCTTTGCGGATCAAGACGGTGTGCAAGCTCATAGAGCGGACGCCAGTAATCATACGCCGCCTGCGGGAAGTGCTCGGTATCCGGCTCGTTACCCAAGCTCCACATGGCCACGCACGGGTGGTTCTGATCGCGTGCGATCATGTCGGCAAGCACCTGCGCGTGATACTGCGCCAGAGGGAACGTGCTGTACGGGTTCTGTTGTGCGCCCGCGCCGATGCCGACCGCCGGCGTCTCGTCGATGACGACAATACCCTCGCGGTCGCACAACGCATACATCTCCTCCGCATAAGGGTAGTGGCTGGTGCGCAGCGCGTTGGCATTGAGCCATGTGTACAGGCCAATATCCTTGACGCACGCGCACAGATCCAGCCCGCGTCCATGGAAGGGCGCATCCTCGTGCTTACACGGGCCCTTGAAGTAAAACGGCTTTCCGTTGATCAGAAACCGCTCTCCCTCCACCGCCACCGTGCGAATGCCAAACGTCTGCTCATAGCGATCCGCGTCAAAAGCAATGCGCGCGGTGTACAGAT
This sequence comes from Candidatus Ventricola gallistercoris, assembly GCA_018716525.1. GTDB lineage: Bacteria > Bacillota > Clostridia > Christensenellales > Aristaeellaceae > Ventricola > Ventricola gallistercoris. The sequence continues at coordinate 5,129 of DVJV01000198.1, read as the reverse complement.
AGGGCACGCCCGGCCGCGGCTCCCACAGGTGCGCCTCGGGGATGCGTACCTCGCCCTGCGCGCCTTCCGCCTGCGCCACACAATGCCCCTGTGCGTCGATGATCTCCACGCGCACGGTACCCGTGCCCCGCACATCCACCTGGTAGCGCAAAACGCCGTCCACGCCCTCCACGCCGGGCACAAGCGTCACGCCTTTGATGTAGCACTTCGGCGTGGTGTACAGCCGCACAGGCCGGGTGATGCCTGCATAATTAAAAAAGTCAAAATTAGGCAGGTTGATCTGCCCCTGGAAGCGCTTGCCCGCTTCCACACTGGGGATGCCCGGGTTGTCCGAGCCGAAGAATGCCGTGCCGCCCTCATTGCCCACGGGCAGCGTGGCGTGGCTGATCCGGTTATCTACCTGCACAACCAGCTCCGCCGTCTCTCCCGGCGCGACGAGGTCCGTGATCTCTGCCTCAAAGGGCAAAAAACCGCCGCGGTGCGCGCACAGCGGCGCGCCGTTGAGGCTCACCTGCGCATCGTGCGTCACCGCATCAAAGCGGAGCACGCGCCGCTGATCCGCCGCCATTGCCGGCACGGTAAACCGCGTGCGGTAGATTGCCGTGCCGCAGTGGCTGCGAAACGCCGGATCTGCCTTCTGATCGTTGTAGGAGGCGGGCACGGCGATGGTCTGCCAGGCATCCTCCTCGCGCAGCTTAAAGTCCCACACGCCGCAAAGGTCCATCACTATGCGCGCCGCATTGCTCTGCGGATAGAGCATGTTTGATCCCTCCTAACCAGCACGCGGGGACGAAATACCGCCCCCGCGCAAGCATTACAGATTCTTTACCGCTGCCCGGAGCGCCTCCACCCGGTCGGTGTGCTCCCACGGCAGGTCGATATCGGTGCGGCCAAAGTGACCAAAGGCCGCGGTCTGGCGGTAGATGGGCCGCCTCAGGCCCAGCATCTCGATAATGGCCGCGGGTCTCAAGTCAAACTCGTTGCGCACAATCTGCGCGAGCTGCTCGTCGGAGACGACGCCCGTGCCGTGCGTATCCACCAGAAGGGACACGGGCTGCGCCACGCCGATGGCATAGGCCAGCTCGATCTCACAGCGCTTGGCCAGGCCAGCCGCCACGATGTTTTTGGCCACATAGCGTCCGGCATAAGCCGCGCTGCGGTCCACCTTGGTGGGGTCCTTGCCACTGAAAGCGCCGCCGCCATGGCGCGCATAGCCGCCATATGTATCCACAATGATCTTGCGGCCCGTCAGGCCCGAGTCGCCCATCGGCCCGCCGATGGTGAACCGGCCCGTCGGATTGATGAAGAAGCGGGTCTTCTCATCCATCAGCTCTGCCGGGATGGACTTGCGGATCACCTGTTCGATGATCACGCGCGTGATGGTCTCCTGATCGACCTCCGGCGCATGCTGCGTGGAAACGACGACGGTATCCACCCGCACCGGCGTATCGCCGTCATACTCGACCGTGACCTGGCTCTTGCCATCGGGGCGCAGCCAGTCGATCTCACCGCTGCGGCGCGCCTGCGAGAGCCTGCGCGTGATGCGGTGCGCCAGCGCAATGGGCATGGGCATATACTCCGGCGTCTCGTCGCACGCGAAGCCGAACATCATGCCCTGATCGCCCGCGCCGGTATCCATCAGGCCTTCACTGCGGCCCTCCAGCGCAGAATCGACGCCCTGGGCGATATCCGGGCTCTGGCCGTGCAGCGCGGTGAGCACCGCGCAGGTGTGGCCGTCAAACCCATACTTGGCGCGGTCATAGCCGATGTCGCACACCACCTCGCGCACGATGTCGTCCACGCGGTAAGTGGCCGTCGTGGTGACTTCGCCCATCACCATGACAATGCCCGTCGTCGTGCACGTCTCGCACGCCACGCGCGCATACGGGTCCTGCTCAAGGATCGCATCGAGCACAGCATCGCTGATCTGATCGCAAATTTTATCGGGATGTCCTTCCGTGACGGACTCGGATGTAAACAGCTTTCTCAAGAAAAATGCCTCCTTTGGTTTGCCAAATGCCAGGGTTCCTATCCGATTCTCAGTTCAATGTGAGCGTTTCAAAGATGCACGGGGCCTTTTGCCCCTTTCTCCTCCCTACACCAGCCGCTCGTTTGGGCTCTGAAAATGGTATTGCATGTTGCGCGCCATGTAAAAGAAAACCGCCCGGTCTGCGCAGACCGGGCGGACATATGCTCTGACCCCACCTCATCTGCCGACATCGCTGTCGTAGGATTTGGCACCGGGTTGAACCGGTTGCCGGGCTTCATCGGGCCTATTCCCTCCGCCACTCTTAATAAGGCTTCGTAACTATGCTCTTTTACCGGAACAGAATAGCAGAAGTTTTCCCCTTTGTCAACCCTTTTGTGACAAAATTCCGCTTTCCTGCACCGGCACATGCAGGTGATGCGCGCGGGTCATCAGCAGTCGTCTGCACCGGAAATAGGCAGGCACCAGAAACATGTCGGCGAAGACCCACGCAAGCGGGCCGCCGAGCGCTGCGCCCAGAAAGCCCCAGGCAGGCACCATCATCACACCGGCAAGACCCCGGGCGATCATCTCCATCACACCGGCGCACATGGCAAACATGGAAAAGCCCATGCCCTGGATCATGAAGCGCACGACGTTGACCAGCGTCAGCATCGGATAGAAGGCGACGTTGGCGATCATGTACTGCTGCGCAAGCTCGATGAGCTCCACACTCCCCTCGCCGGAGATGAACAGGCTCGTCAGCGTGCGTCCGAACACCCATGCGATCAAAAATGCGATGGCCGAATACCCAAAGCCCATCAGCGACGAGGCAAACAAACCGCGGTTGAGGCGGTCATAGCGGCAGGCGCCCACGTTCTGCGCGCCATATGTGGCCATGGTTGAGCCCAGCGCATCAAACGGACTGGCAAGGAAATTGAGCACCTTGCCGCCCGCCGTCGTGGCAGCAACCGCCAGCGACCCCAGCGAATTGACGGCCACCTGCAAAATGACGCTGCCGATGGCGGTAATGGAGTATTGCAGCCCCATTGGCACGCCGTAGGTGCACAGGGTCGCCATTCTTCTGAAACGCAGGCGCATCTCCTCTCGCGACAGGTGCAACACCGGCACCTTTACGGCGATGAACAGCAAACAGAGCAAGCCCGAAATCGCCTGGCTGATGACCGTCGCCAGCGACGCGCCGAGCACGCCCATGTGAAAGACGAGGATCAGCGTCAGGTCGAGCACGACATTGAGCACCGAAGAGAGGATCAGAAAATACAGCGGTGTCTTGCTATCGCCCAGCGAGCGCAGGTAACCGGAAAGCAGATTGTACAGGAATGTAAAGGGAATGCCGGCAAAGATCACCACGATGTAGGCATAGGCCTCCTCAAAGCAATCCTGCGGGGTATTCATGAGGCGGAGAATATCGCGGCAATAGACCACCGTCATCACCGTGATAACGGCCGAAAACGCCGCAGAGAGCCATGCGCCGTTGGCCACAAACTCGCGCATGCGCCCCTCTTCCCGCGCTCCGAACTGCTGGGCGACCGGGATGGCAAAACCGGAGCAGATTCCCATGCAAAAGCCCAGCACCAGAAAGTTGATCGATCCCGTCGCGCCCACACCCGCAAGCGCCTGCACGCCCAAAAAGCGGCCGACGATCATGGTGTCGACAAGGTTATACAGCTGCTGAAAGAGCATTCCGGCCAGCAGCGGGACGGCAAACTCCAGGATCAGCCGCACGGGCGAACCCTGTGTCAAGTCTTTGGTCATGATTCCACTCCTGTTTCCATCAGATATTGAAAACAGCGGTATTATACTCGCGCCATCCGGCCTTTTCAAGCCGGAAGAGTCACCAGCACGCAGATCATTTTCCAGACCAGATTGCACAAAAGCAGGTGCCATCCGTCATGTATCATCCGTATAGGCGCAGCAGAAGCCGTTTATCCGCGATTTACCCGCGCACGTTTTGCAAGCTGTGCCAGAAGCTGCGGGGTATCCGCATCTGCCAGCTCGCCGGGATGCAGGCACGGCACAACAAGCGCGCGGCCCTCCAGCGACCGCAGCACGCCTTTGGCCCCCCTGTCGCCCGCAAGCGCACAGAGCGCACCAAAGCATGCCCTGGAAAACAGCGCCGGATTGCCCCAGTGCGTCTCATCGCCAAGGCAGGCTGCCGGATAACCGCCTGCCACAAATGCGCGCACGAGCGCACAGAGCGAGTCCCCCGTGAGCAGCGGCATATCCGCCGCCACCAGCAGCACCGCATCCATGTCCGCCATGGCGCGCACCCCCAGGGTGATGGAATGGGACAGCCCTGCTTGCGGCGCATCGTTTACAATCACGCTAAACCCATGGCTTCGGCCAAGCGCTTCCACCTCGCGGCACCCCGTGACCACAGCCATGCGGGAGGCCTTGACCTGGCACAGCGCATCCATCGCGCAGCAGACCACAGGCGTCCCGCAAAAGTCTTCCAGCAGTTTATTCTTTCCAAAGCGACTGCTCTGCCCTGCGGCGAGCAGCACCGCACCGATGTTCACGGTTCTTCCCGCCCGGAAAGCAGGATCTTCTCCGCCGTGATGGGCAGATCGCGCACGCGCACACCGCAGGCATTGTACACGGCATCCGCAATGGCAGGTGCAGGCGTATTGATGACGCACTCGCCGATGGATTTCGCACCATACGGTCCGCTCGGCTCATGGCTGGGCTCAAAGGCGACGCGCACGCTGCGCGCATCCAGCCGGGTAGGCAGCTTGTACTGCATAAACGAGTTGCTCATCGTCCGGCCCCGTTCATCCATGCGCGGATGCTCCAGCAGCGCCATGCCGATGCCCTGCATGATGCCGCCCTCCGTCTGCACGCGCGCCAGATTCGGGTTGATGACCGTGCCGCAATCGACAACGCCCACATAATCGATCACCTGCACCTCGCCGGTCAGCGGGTCCAGGTCAATCTCCGCGCAGCCGGCCATGAACGGAGGCGGCGACACGGGCGAACCGTTGGACACGCTGGCGCTGATATCCTCCATGGCGGCCGTCATCTGTGCCTCGGCGATGGCAGCGAGCGAAACCCGCTGCGCGCCATCTGCACTGCACACGCAATCTCCCTCAAAAAGCGCATCCTCTTCGGGAATGTGCAAAAGCTGTGCGCCGGCCCTTGCGAT
>DVJV01000197.1 GCA_018716525.1 Candidatus Ventricola gallistercoris | reverse complement strand
ATTGGCCTTGAGGGGCAGCTCCACCTCCGGGTGCTCCACCGTCACCTTCACGGTTCCATTCGGCCCGGCCACCGCGCAAAGCGGCCCCGCAGGCCCGCCTCCGTTGATCGTGAGGGTGATGCGGTCATCCTCGCTTTTGAGGTTTGCGCCCATGATGGCCGCCGCCGCGATCATGCGGCCCATCGCCGCGCTGCACGTGTTGCTCGCGTGGTGGATGTCGCGCGCCTGCTGCGCCATCTGCGTCGTATCGCACAAAAACACGCGCGCCTGCCCGCCGCCCAGCGTCAGGCGCAGCATCCTCGATGCTCTGTTTTCCGTCTGCACGGATCATTCCTCCTTTGTTGTCAAAGCGGCTTGCGCGCGCTCAGGTGCATCCGCAAATCCTGCGGGGTGGGCAGGGTTTCGCGCATCTCGCCAAAGGCGCGCACCTGCTCAAACCCCGCTTGCTGCAGCCAGGCCGTCAGCTCCTCTTCGCTGTGCGCGCGCTGCCTGTGCTGCTCCCGAAAGCGGCGGTACCGCCCATCCTGCTCGCGCACAAAGAACGTCAGATCCATGGATATGACGTGGCTTTCCCGGTTCAGGCGGTTTTGCCAAAGCACAGTCATTCCGTCGCGCTCCTCTCCGAAGAAGGCGTCGCCCATCGTGTCCTCCAGCTTATGCCGGGTGGAGCAGTCAAAGCACAGCACGCCTCCGGGCAGAAGCTGCGCATAGGCCGAATCAAAAAAGGCGCGCACATCCTGCGGAGTGGTCAGGTAATTGACGCCATCGCACGTGGCCAGCACGGCCCCGACCCGGCGGGGCATGGCCAGATTGCGCATATCCTGGCGGACAAAAGCCGCCTCCACGCCCCACTTTCTGGCCTTCTGCTCCGCCTTTCGCAACATGGCGGCTGACAGGTCTACCCCCGTCACCGCCATGCCGCTTTGCGCCAGGCGCACCGTCAGGCTGCCCGTGCCGCAGGCGCATTCCACCGCCCGCCTGGGCAACTCCCCGCAGGCATTGCGAATCAGCGAAAGGTAGTATGCGCCCCAGGCATCGTAATCAAAGTCATCCATCAGCACGTCATAGACGTCTGCAAATTCATCGTACATCTGTAGCCCGGTTCTGTTCGTCATTTATTTCTGTTTCCCATCTTTTTTATCCATGTGTGCCGAAATCCCGCCGATGCGCCCGCTTTCCTTTGCGGACAACCCGGCCCAGCCGACTTCCAGCACGCGCTCGAGCAGGCCCGCAGCCTCCGCCGCGCGGTATTTGTTGCGCTCGCGCTGCGTCGGCGGCATCCATCCTCCGCTCATAACCTCACCTCCCGGCTTCATTCTGGCCGGAGGCTCGCGCTTTCATGTAAGCGCGCGGATGGCGATGCAGCCGCACGAAAGCTGCAATCAGCCATCGTCCTCCTCATCGTCGTCATCCTCGAGCAGCTCATCTTCCGGCACCTCGGGGCGAAGCCCCTGGCGCACGGTCGCCCCTTCGATGTTGGGGTTAAGATACCGGTCAAACACGCTGTGCGCAAAGGACGCATACACCAGGCGTGAAAACGCAAACCCGAAGAGCAGGTAGTACAGCGACACCCCCAGCACCAGCACCGCGCTGCCCGTGTACACGCCGACGATCAGCAGCGCCACCGGCACAAACGTGACAAGCCTGCACAGCACCATCTGCGGCAGCCGGGCGCAGCTCATCAGCGCCGCATTGCGCAGCAGGTTGCCAAAGCTCAGCTCATACCCCACCATCATGGGATAGAGCAGCGGAAGCATGAGCACAAACACCAGCGCCGCAGACAGCACCACGATCAGCGGCACGATCATCAGCGCATTGGAGCTGAACAGACGGCCATAGTAGCTCAGCCCCGTGCACGAGACCACCGGCACGAGCGACGTGATCAGCGATACGCCAAGCGCCTGCTTCCAGTTGCTCTTGAATGCATCCTTGAAGTCGGAAAACAGGTAGGCGTGCTGGTCGCGCGCCCAGTTGCGCATGACATACGCCGCGCCCGCCGAAGACGGCCCCGTGATTGCAATGCACGGGATCAGCCCCAGCAGCCAGATCATCACATAGCCGGTAACAGCGCTCATCAGCTCCGCCGCACCGCTGTCGCTTGCCATCATGTTGTCCACGTCGATGCTCTGCATGGCCACAAAGTTGATATACGTCCACAAGAGGAACGGCACCCAGAAGATGAGCTGGAGCAGGTTGACCTTCACCAGATCAAACAGGTGATCCTTGAGCACCAGGAAAAACAGCGATACGCGGTTTTTCGGCATGTCCATCTCGCTGTAATCGCGCTTACCGGCCTTTCCATAGTACAGCCTGTCAAACAAACCCATATGTATCCTCCTGCGTCATCAATCGGTATAGGTCACAAGGCCCGCAAAGAGCGCAAGCCCCGGCAAAAGCGCCGCCTCGTCAAAGTCAAACGTGGAGGCATGCAGCGGGCTTTGGTGCTGCTCGTCCATGCATCCGCAAAACACAAACACGCCCGGCACGCTGAGCTGGTAGTAGGAAAAGTCTTCCGCGACGGTGCGCGGTCTGGCGAGCTCAAACCGGTCGCCCAGCAATGCGCGCACGCGCTCAAACTCGGCGGGATCATTTTCCACACAGGGGTAAAACACCCGCTTGATGAACTCAGCCTTCACCCCGAAAGCGAGCTCCACTGCCTGCAGATCGCTGTGGATGTGCGCCTCCAGCTCCTCGTACACGCGGTTTGAAAACGTGCGGACGATTCCCTCCAACTGCGCCCGGCTCGCCAGTATATTGCGCTGCTCGCCCGCCTCCACGCGGCCTATGGTGATCAGCGCCGTCTGACAGGGATCAATGCGCCGGGCAACGGTCGTCTGAAGCAGCGTAATCAGGTGCGCCATGGCGCTCACGGTATCGCGCCCCAGGTGCGGCGTCGCCCCGTGTGCAGACTGCCCGGTCAGAACAAAGTCCATCTCGCAGGTCTGCGCCATCAACGCTCCCGCACAGGTGGCAATCTTCCCCTTGGGCACGTCCGGCATCATGTGCATTCCGTAGATCACATCCACGTGCGGGTTCTCCAGCGCTCCCTCATCGATCATGCGCTTGGCGCCACCCGTCGTCTCCTCCGCCGGCTGGAAGAGCAGCACCACATCGTCGGCCAGACGCGCGCGGTGATCAGCAAGCCACTGCGCAAACGTGAGCAGATTGGCCATGTGTCCGTCGTGGCCGCAGGCATGCATACAGCCCGCGTGTTCGGAGGCAAAGCTACACCCCGTTTGCTCCGTCACAGGCAGGGCGTCGATGTCCGCGCGGAAAGCCAGCACGCGCCCCGTGCCATTTCCGCGGAACACCGCCCGGATGCCCGTCTGTGCAAACGTGCGCAAATCATCCGGCCTGAGCTGCTCAAGCTGCGCCATCAGGTAATCGTGCGTCTTATGCTCCTGATAGCCAATCTCGGGAATGCGGTGCAGCGCACGCCGGTGCATACGCAGGCACGCCTCATAGCCGGCCGCTTCGATTTCAATCGCTTTCATATCCATATCGGCAAACCTCTTTTTATCCGCCTGACTCCCGCGACGGCGGCATCCGTTCCCTCGCCGCGTGCGGTCTTTAAGTACATATTCTATCACATGCAGGCAAAAATGAAAAGGCAAGGGGCACATTTCCTGCCGCGCCAGCGTACTTTTTATCATGCAGGTCAACAAAACGAATGGGCATGAGCATTGACAAAAAAGTAGGCAAATGCTATGATGAACGCATCGCCCGCAGGCAAACGGCGCCCCTTTTGGGGCATGGCTGCGAGCGCGAAACACGCACAAATACACCGCCTGCCGCCTCTTGTGGCGCAGCGCGGTTGCAGAAAGCGCGACTCCTGCTGCGCATGAACTTGCGGCGGCCGGGTCCGGCATGAAAGGATGGATGCTCATGGAGCGCAAATGGCGCGTTGCCGTTGTCGGCGCAACGGGCATGGTGGGGCAACGTTTTGTCTCCCTGCTTTCCGACCACCCCTGGTTTGAGATCGCCGTACTGGCGGCTTCCGCGCGCAGTGCGGGCAAACCGTATGCACAGGCCGTTGCAGGCCGCTGGGCGTTTGACTGGCCCATTCCCCCCTCTGCCGCATCGCTGATCGTGCAGGATGCGTCGGACGTTGAGGCGGTCACCAGCCAGGTGGACTTTGTCTTCTGCGCCGTGGACATGAAAAAAGAGGAAATCCGCGCGCTGGAGGACGCCTACGCCAAGGCGGAGACGCCCGTGGTCTCCAACAACTCTGCGCACCGTGGCACGCCCGATGTGCCGATGATGATTCCCGAGCTGAACCCCGATCATGCGGCCGTCATCGAATACCAGAAAAAGCGTCTGGGCACCCGCACGGGCTTTGTTACGGTAAAGCCCAACTGCTCCATTCAGTCCTATGTGCCGGCGCTCAGCGCGCTGATGGATCTGCGCCCCACGCGCGTGGTGGTCTCCACCTACCAGGCGATCTCCGGCGCGGGCAAGACGTTTGCGCGCTGGCCGGAAATGGTTGACAACGTCATCCCCCACATCGGCGGCGAAGAGGAAAAGAGCGAACGCGAGCCGCTCAAAATCTGGGGCCACATCGAAAACGGCGTGATTGTGCCGGCTTCCTCGCCCGTCATCAGCGCGCACTGCGTGCGCGTGGCTGTGGCCGACGGCCATCTGGCCACCTGCTGGGCCAGCTTTGAAAAGCCCGCCTCCCGCGAGGAGATCATCGCGCGCTGGCGCGCGTTTGAAGGGCTGCCGCAGAAGCTGAACCTGCCCAGCGCGCCGCATCCGTTCATTCAGTATTTTGATGAGGACAGCCGCCCGCAGACCCGCCTGGACCGCGACTTTGAGCGCGGCATGGGCATCTCGCTGGGCCGTCTGCGCGGAGATTCGCTCTTTGACTGGCGCTTCGTGGGCCTCTCCCACAACACGCTGCGCGGCGCAGCCGGCGGCGCGGTGCTCATTGCGGAGCTTCTCTGTGCGCAGGGATACATTCCCAAAAAGTGACGCGCCGCCCTGTGGGAGCGGGATACGCCGTTTCCCTCCGGTGCGCTGCCGCGCCTGATTGATACCGCCGCTTGCACAAAGGCTAATGACAGCCGTTTTGCAAACGGCGGTTCTTCATACCCGGATGGAAACCACATGTCCCCGACGACCCATCAGGAGGAATGCGCCATGCAAACCCTTCCCCTGTTTACCGGGTGTGCCACTGCGCTGGTCACGCCCTTTCAGCCTGACGGCTCGCTGGATGAACCCGCGCTGCGCCGCCTCATTGCCATGCAGGTTGACGCCGGCATGGACGCGCTCGTGCTTTTGGGCACCACCGGAGAACCCTGCACGCTAACCATGCACGAGCGGGAGAAAATCATCCGCATCGGCCTGGAAGAGGCGCGCGGCACCATGCCCGTGATCGTGGGCACGGGCTCCAATGACACCCTGCACGCCATCGCCTATGCGCGCCAGGCGCACGAGCTCGGTGCGCAGGGGCAGCTCTGCGTAACTCCCTACTACAACAAGGCCACACAATCGGGGCTCATCCGCCACTTTGTGGCGATTCTGGACAGCTGTAATCTGCCCATGATCCTCTACAATGTGCCAGGCCGCACCGGGATGCAAATCACCCCCGAAACCGCACAGGAACTGTGCGACCACCCTGGCATCGTCGGCCTCAAGGAGGCCAGCGGAAACGCCGCGCTGACCGCGGAAATCCTCTCGCGCACAGCAGGAGAGCTGCCCATCTATTGCGGAAATGACGACATCATCCTGCCGCTGATGGCGCTGGGCGCCGTCGGTGCGATCAGCGTCGTTTCCAACATGCTGCCCCTGCAGACCCGCGCGCTGACACAAGCCTGCCTCTCCGGCTGCATCCAGCAGGCACAGGACGCCCAGCAATCGCTGATGCCTCTGATCCAGGCGCTTTTTTCCCAGGTAAGCCCCATCCCCGTCAAAGCCGCGCTTGCCATGATGGGCGTCATAAACGACGTGCTCCGGCTACCGCTGACCCCGATGGAAGAGCCCTTTAGGAACCGGCTGCGGCTGACCATGGCCGACATGGGCCTGCTCGCCTGATCTCCCGTTAGCGCGCGCCGCTTCACCCGTCACTTTGTTTTTTCAACATACAAAAGGAGGTCTACCCGTGAAACTTCAAACGCGTTCCCCCTTCGGCGCCATCTTCCGTGCCATTGCATCGCTCGGCCCGCTCACATTTGCCATGCTCACCATCGCAGGCATCATCAATGCATTCGGCGTCGTGCTCTTTCTCTCGCCCGTAAACCTGTATGACAGCGGCCTGTCCGGTACCTCCATGCTGCTGTCCCAGCTCAGTGGCGACCGCATCCCGCTCGCCCTGTTCCTGCTGGTGCTCAACATCCCCCTCTTCCTCTACGGCCTCAGGCGCCAGGGCATCGCATTCACCACATGCGCCATCTACGCGGTGACCGTCTACTCCCTCGCCTCGCTGTTCTTCGCCCGGTTCATCGGACCCGATGCCGCTTCCCCCTTCGCCGGTACCGATCTGCTGCTGTGCGCGCTCTTCGGCGGCATCATCTCGGGCATTGGCAGCGGCATGACCATCCGCTTCGGCGGCGCCATCGACGGCATAGAGGTGCTCGCCGTCATCTTTGCCCGCAGCTTAGGCCTGACCGTCGGCTCATTTGTGATGATCTACAATGCGATTCTCTACGTCATCGCGGGCATCGCCGTGGGCAGCTGGGCCCTGCCGCTGTACTCCATTGTCACCTACATGGCGGGGCTTAAAACCATCGACTTCATCGTGGAAGGCCTGGACAAAACCAAGGCCGCCATGATCATCACCACGCAGCCCGATGCCATCTGCAAGGAGCTCTCCGCTTCCTTCGGCACCGGCATCACCCTCATGCCTGCCAAGGGCTATTACTCCGGCGAAGAACGCACGGTCATCTACTTTGTCGTCAACCGCTTTCAGATTGTGCGTCTGCGCAGCATTGTGCACACTATCGACGAAAAGGCATTTATTTCCATCACCGAGGTTTCGGATCTGTTCGGACAGAACGCCAAGTGATTTTTCCCTTCTCCTTTAAACAGACTTGCCCGCGTTTTGCCGGCAAGTCTGTTTTTGTGTTGGCCCCGCCCGCAGACTTTGCCTAACCGGAAGAATTTCTTCTTTTCAATCGCAAGCAGATGGTGTATAATGGCCAAAGACCCATATCATCTTGAGGAGGATACCAACATGGCAAGAGGCGGATTTCCCGGCATTCCCGGCGGCAATATGCAGCAGCTCATGCGCCAGGCGCAGAAGATGCAGCAGCAGATGATGAAGACCCAGGAAGAGCTCGACGCCCGCGAATACGAGGGCACGGCCGGCGGCGGCGCAGTGACCTGCAAGGTCAGCGGCAAGCGCCAGCTCCTCTCCCTGACCATTGAGAAGGATGCCGTCGATCCCGAAGAGGTCGACATGCTCCAGGATATGATCGTGGCCGCGGTCAACGATGCGCTCAAAAAGGGTGAGGATGCCCGCGAGAGCGAGATGGCCAAAATCGGCGGTGCTGCCGGCATGGGTGGGCTGTTCTGATCATGTCCGCACAGATTGAACCCATCGCCCGCATGGCCCAGCAGCTCTCCCGTCTGCCCGGCATCGGCGCCAAGACGGCCCAGCGCCTGGCCTACCACATCGTCTCGCTTCCCGAAGAGCAGGTGCACGAGCTGGCTGCCGCCATCTGGCAGGGCCGCAAAGCCATTCGCTATTGCTCACGGTGCGGCAACTTCACGGTGGACGATCCCTGCCCCATCTGCGCCGATGAGCGGCGTCATACCGGCGTGCTGTGCGTTGTGCGCGATCCGCGCGACGTGGCAGCCATGGAGCGGATGCGCGATTTCAAGGGCACCTATCACGTGCTCCATGGCACCATATCGCCCATGGAGGGCATCGGGCCGGAGGACATCCGCATTCGCGAGCTGCTCGCGCGCGTAGGCAGCGAGAACATCCACGAGGTCATCCTCGCCACCAACCCTGACATTGAAGGCGAAGCTACGGCCAGCTACATTGCACGGCTGCTCAAGCCCATGGGCATACTGGTCACGCGCATTGCGCACGGCCTGCCTGTGGGCGGCGACCTGGAATACACCGACGAAGTCACCCTCGCCAAGGCCATCGAAGGCCGCCGGGAAATGTGACGCTGTTTCCAGATTCGCATGGCCGAAGACGCAAATGCATATCCTTCTGTGTTCATGCCAATTCGTGCATACACAATCCCAATCGGTATGAGCGCCTGTCGCATACAGGCTTTCTTCCCCATGGGGCTGGGATGCCAACGCATCCCGGCCCTTTTTTTGCATCAAAACAGGGGCTTCGAATCCGTTCGAAACCCCTGTCAGTGTGTCGAAAAAGTCCGCCTACGGCGTCCTTTTCCGAATTTTTACGCTGTTTCCCTCTCGCCCCCGCGGGGCTCCCGGGCGGGAAACAGCGCAAGGAAACCTTGCACAGCAAGGCTTCCGAATCCGCCGCACATGTCGCCGGATTCGGATTG
>DVJV01000196.1 GCA_018716525.1 Candidatus Ventricola gallistercoris | reverse complement strand
ATGTCATCGCGGGCAAAGCGGTTTGCTTTAAGGAAGCAATGACGCCTGCATTCAAAGCGTATCAGCACCAGATAGTGCTCAATGCCCATGCGATGGCGCAGACATTTACGCAGGAGGGTATTCGCCTTGTCTCTGGCGGCACGGATAACCATCTCATGCTGCTGGATCTGACGGGAACGGGTGTGACCGGCAAGGCGCTTGAAGCCATGCTCGGGGAGGCAAACATCACCGTCAATAAGAACACCATTCCCAAGGAGACGCTGAGCCCGTTTGTCACGAGCGGTGTGCGCATTGGCACGCCGGCTGTGACCACGCGCGGCATGAAGGAAGCGGAGATGGTGGAAATCGCAAAGCTGATCACCCGAATCATTCGTGAAGGGGAAGCGGCTGTGCCTCAGGTGAAGGAACAGGTGCTTGAAATCTGCGTGCGCTATCCACTTTACGAGGGCTGCGAGAACAATTAAAAGCAAGGCATGTGCCGGTATTCCGGCATGTGCCTTTTCTGTATTTGCACGGATTTTTGGCAAAACCACCGGGGTTGACAGGGTGGCAGCAATGGGGGTAAACTAATGACATGTATCATTCTTGGAAGGAGAGCGGCACGAATGATCAATCTGGATCACGCAGCGACGACGCCTGTGCGGGCGGAAGTGCTCGAGGCCATGCTTCCTTTTTTCCGGGAATATGCGGGCAATCCCAGTGGGTTGTATGCCGACGGACGTGCTGCACGGCAGGCCATTGACAATGCGCGAAATGCGGTGGCACAGGCTGTGGGAGCCAGGCCACAGGAAGTGACGTTTACCTCTGGTGGAACGGAATCCGATAACTGGGCGCTGTTTGGCGTGACCGGTGCAAAGGGGAAGCGGCATGTGGTGACCAGCAGCATTGAGCACCATGCCGTGCTCAATGCATGCCGGGCTTTGGAAGCGCACGGCGTAGAGGTCACGTTTCTGCCGGTTGATGTGCAGGGAAGGGTCAATCCGCAGGATGTAGCCGGTGCAATCCGGCCGGATACGGCATTGGTGAGCGTGATGCTGGCCAACAATGAGGTTGGAACCCTCCAGCCCGTTCGGGAGATTTGTGAAATTGCGCATCGGTATGGCATTCCCGTGCATACGGATGCTGTGCAGGCAGCAGGCCATATTCCGGTGGACATGAATGCACTGGGGGTTGATCTGCTGTCGCTGTCTGCGCACAAGTTCGGCGGCCCCAAAGGGATTGGCGCACTGGTTGTGCGGAAGGGCATTTGCTTAGAGCCGCTGCTCTTTGGCGGTGCGCAGGAGCGGGGAATGCGCCCTGGAACGGAAAATGTGCCCGCTATCGTGGGCATGGGCCGCGCACTCGAGATGGCGGCCTCCGAGCTGCCAAAGTCTATGGACACTGTTATGCGGTTGAGGGATGAGCTCTTAGAGGGCATTCGGGCTGTGGTTCCCGGAGTTCGTGTAAATGGAAGCATGGAGCATCGCTTGCCGGGTAACCTGCATGTGTCTTTTCCAAATGCCCACACCGATGCGCTGCTCATGCGGCTGGATCTGGAGGGCATTGCCGCTTCAGCCGGAAGCGCTTGTGCGGCAGGGGCCCGGGAGCGGTCGCATGTATTGCGCGCGATGGGCGCTGCCCGGGATGGAGAGGCGGATTTGCGCCTGACCCTGGGCATGGACAACACACGGTCAGATATTGAACGGACGGTGGATGCGCTCAGGCGCATATTGGCCGGGTAAAGGATTTTTTCTATGATTTATGGCAATAAAGAGGGCGTGCGCGATTCGCTGCTGGCAAAGCTGGAGACGCTCTATGATCTGGATCTGACATCAGAGGTCTTTGCGCCTGCCGAGCTGCTTGATGTGCTCGCGGCGTTCACCTGCGCGATGAACCGTGAGATCAGCATCTATGTTTCCCGAAGCGGCGCTATACTGGATATCACCATCGGCAACATTGGAACCGTGGAGCTCAAGGACATGCATTTGCGCCGCAATACGCGCAGGCTGAGCATGGTCCGCTGCATTCACACGCATCCGGGTGGGAACCCGCAGTTGTCTGATGTGGACATCAGTTCGTTGCGCTCTATGCGTTTTGACGCCATGGCGGCTGTCGGCGCGCGCGAAGGCAGGGCGACAGGCATTCAGGCGGCTTTTCTGGGCGAGTATGCGGGTGGCGTCAACACGGTGCACCTGACGGAAGTCGTACCGGTTAAGAAAATCCCGCAGCGGGCATGGATGGATGCCATCGTTCGCGCAGATGCGGATGTGCTGCGTGGCGCGCCGGCAGGTGTCCAGCAGGAGGAGGCGGAGCGCGCCTTCTTGGTGGGGCTTGACAGCGAACAGTCGCTTGATGAGCTTGAAAAGCTGGCGAAGACAGCCGGTGCGGAGATCGTCGGCAGGATGCTGCAAAAGAAGTCGAGGCCGGATACCGCCACCTACATCGGCAGCGGCAAGGCAGAGACGCTTTCACTCGATTGCCAGGCACGCGATGCTGATTTGGTGATCGTAGATGATGAGCTGAGTGGCATTCAGACCCGCAATCTCGAGGAGATTCTGCGTGGCGTAAAGGTGCTCGACCGCACGGCGCTGATTCTGGATATCTTTGCCCAGCGTGCGCAGTCACGCGAGGGCAGGCTGCAGGTGGAACTGGCGCAGATGGCCTATCAGCTTCCCCGCCTGCTGGGACATGGCGTTTCCATGTCCAGACTCGGTGGCGGCATTGGTACGCGTGGCCCCGGTGAAACGCGCCTGGAGATGGACAGAAGGCGTATCCGCAGGCGCATGAGCGATCTGCGCCGCGAGATTGAGGAGCTGGGCAGCCAGCGTAGCCTGCGCCGGGCACGCAGAGAGAAAAACAAGGTGCCGGTTGTGGCACTGGTTGGTTACACCAATGCGGGCAAATCCACGCTGCTCAACGCACTCAGCGGAGCAGATGTGCTTGCGGAAGATAAGCTGTTTGCGACGCTTGATCCCGTGGTGCGTACGGTGAAGCTGCCGGGCGGGGGCGAGTTCCTGCTGGTGGACACGGTGGGCTTTATCAGCAAGCTGCCTCATGCGCTGGTGGATGCGTTCCGCTCGACGCTCGAGGAAGCGCTGCTGGCCGATGTGCTGGTGATCGTGTCCGACGGCGCTTCTGATGAGATGTTTCATCAGCACGACGTGGTGCTCGATGTCTTAAACGAGCTGGGCGCAGGCGACAGGCCCGTGATCGATGTGATCAACAAGGTCGATCTGATCCGGCAGATGCCGCAATGGCCTGGCGCATTGCCTGTCAGCGCTAAAACGGGGCAAGGGCTGGATGCGCTGCTCAGCGCGATCCGCAAGAAGCTGCGGGGCGTATCGCGTCCGCTTCGGGCGCTGATTCCGTATGCGCAAGGTGGTTTGCTTGCCGAACTGCATAGCGAGGCGAAGGTGATCTCCGAGACCTATACGGACACAGGCATTGCTGTGGAAGCGATGGCCGACGAACAGCTTTACGGACGCCTTCAGCGGAAACTGGGGGAAAAGGCGCTTAGCTGGATCAACGAAGTGGCCCTTGCCGAAGAAGGAGAGTGAACAACATGCTTCCCATTCGCTCGCTGGCCTCGCTGGCGCTTGGCTTGACGATGATGTTTGAATCGTGGGGGTATATGATGCCGCACCAAGACCCGACAGATATTCTGATACTGGTCAACAAACAAAACCGTGCGCCAGCTGTGCCGGTAACGCTGGTCAAGCCGGATGTCACACCGACGGAACCTGCCTATTCTGAAAATATCTATATGCGTCCTGAGGCGGCACAGGCGCTTGAAGCGCTCTTTGAAGGGGCGCAGCAGGCGGGAATCACGCTCTATGCGACGAGCGGATTTAGAAGTTACAGCACACAGAAGGCGATCTTCGAGCGCAAGCTGGAGACGATGAGCGAACGGTCGGCCAATGCCAGTGTTGCCAAGCCGGGCTATTCCGAGCACCAGACGGGGCTGGCGATGGATATTGAAGGTGAGACCACAAAGAACACGGGCCTGACGGAAGCCTTTGGCGAGTCGCCCGAGGGCATTTGGGTGGCGGAGAATTGCCATAAATATGGCTTTATCATTCGCTATCCGAAGGATAAGACGGACATCACTGGCTATGTTTATGAGCCGTGGCATTTGCGCTATGTGGGTCTGGAAGCGGCAGAGGAAATTACGCAGTTGGGCGTGACCTTTGAGGAATATATCCTGATGGTGCGCGGTGACCGCATCGGGGCATTGCAAGAGGAGGAATGATGATCGTGAAATGGATGAATGGCGTGCTGGCTGTGGCGCTGACTTTGGTGCTGATGGTCGCACCGGGCATGGCCGAGATGCTCGACCTGTCTCTGCTTGACGGCATCGATGAGGCCCAGACGATGGAAGAGCCCGCCTGGACGTATCCGATTCCGTATGAACTGCTCAAGACGAGCGATTACATTGTGCTGGCCAACAAGGATAACTTGCTTGACAAGGACTATGTTCCGCAGGATCTGGTGGAGGATCTGACCTGCCGTAAGATCAGCTATGATCCCATTCAGATGCGCGAAGTTGCGGCGCAGGCGCTTTCTAACCTCTTTGATGCGGCGGAAGAGGATGGCATCTACCTGTATGCGCACTCGGGTTACCGCAGCTATCAGACGCAGAACACCATGTATTATAACCGCTTGGAAAACAATGGCGGTGTGGATGATGGCGTGGTGGCCTATCCGGGGTCTTCCGATCACCAGACGGGGTTGGGCATCGACGTCATCAATAAAGCGGGAATCGGCAAAAAGTTCACCAGTGCGTTTGCCGATACCAAAGAGGGACAGTGGCTGGCAGATAACTGCTGGGATTACGGGTTCATCATCCGTTACCAGCCGGATAAGGAGGAGATCACGCAGATCACCTATGAGCCCTGGCATCTTCGCTATGTGGGCGTGCAGGTGGCGCAGTACATGAAGAAGCAGAATCTTTGCCTGGAAGAGTTTACAACAGAATGGAAGGAGGCCGTGGCACAGTACGAAGCCGCGGGAATCTGACGATGAAGATCATTGACATCTCACAGGAAATCCGGCCGAATATGCTTGTCTATCCGGGTGACCCCGTTTTTCACAGCCGGAGTGTTTGCAGCTTCAAGAGCGGGAATCACTGCGAGGTTAGCGAGCTGTGCATTGGCAGCCATTGCGGCACGCATGTGGACGCGCCGCTGCACATGGTACCCGGCGGCGCAACGATCGACGCCCTCAGTCTGGATTGTTTCCTGGGCCCCTGCCGTG
>DVJV01000027.1 GCA_018716525.1 Candidatus Ventricola gallistercoris | reverse complement strand
ATCGGCTGGCTTTCGCACGTGCCCGATTTGCTCATCACGGGCTTCTTGGGCATGGCGGGCGCATTTGTGCACATCGTGGTCATGTGGTTCAGCCCTCTGGGCATGTCGGTCACGGGCGCATTCAGGCAGGCCAGCCTGTTTGATGCCGCGGCATTTTACGCCTTTTTGGTGACGGTGCCCACCAACATCAACTTTGTGGTCTCCATCGAGGTCAATTTCTACGGCAAGTACCGCCAGTACTTCGATGCGATCACCGGCGGCGGCACGATCGGCCAGATCGCCGTCGCCAGGGATAACATGCGCACCGTGCTCCACCAGGAGGTGGGTAAGCTGGTGCAGGTCCAGCTTTTCTTTCTGGTGGTTTACATGCTGGCCATGCGCTATTTTCTCTCGGGTATCGGGTTCACCTCCGACATGATCACCATGTTCCAGGTGATGAGCATCGGCTACAGCGCCTATGCGCTGGGCAACAGC
Source organism: Candidatus Ventricola gallistercoris (assembly GCA_018716525.1). Taxonomy (GTDB): domain Bacteria; phylum Bacillota; class Clostridia; order Christensenellales; family Aristaeellaceae; genus Ventricola; species Ventricola gallistercoris. The sequence goes on along the minus strand of DVJV01000027.1, from coordinate 7,616 downwards.
CTGCTGCTGCTTCTGCTCTACTTCAACGACAGGCGCGGCGCTTTTGCATCGGCTGCAACGATGTTCGTTGTGAACCTGGGGGTGAGCCTGCTCACCATGAACGGGCCGGTGCTGTTTTACGGCCTGGGCGTGCCTGCGGGCGGCATGGCGATGTTTTTGGTGGCCATGTCCCGGCTGATCGCCTATGTGAACCGGATTGACTTTCATGTGTTTTGTTCCCAGCCGGTGTTCAACGCGTACCGCGCGGGGCTGTGGGTGCGCCTGGCTGACGCGCTCGATGCGCGTGCGGAGCGCTGGGAGCAAAAACGCGCGCCGCGATTGGGCAGGAAAAAGAAACACAAATGCCGGAAAGACAAACGACAAGGAGGTTGAAGCGTGAAAAAAAGAGGATTGTGCCTTTGCCTGCTGGTCATGCTCTGCGTGGTAATGGCGGGCTGCACCCGGCAGGAAACGCAGACCGAACAGACACCGGAGCCCGAAGCGATTCGTGAGCCTGTGGCCAAGGTGCCCGTGGGGAATTTGAGCGAGATGACGCTCACCGACAAGATGTCGCTTTACGAGGAATACGACCCTGTGGACCCGGTGTGCTTTTACATCACCATCGTGCCGGGCAACGAGGCCGACGGCACCAACCACACGTTTGCGGAGATCAACAGCTATGAAAACCTCCAGGGCATGACGGGCGTGGAGAAGATTTACGGCGAGTGTATCTTCCAGGTGGGCGATGAAACGGGGCCGCTGCCCGGCGAGGTGGGGTATGACGCCGTGGGCAGCAATGCCACCATCAACGTGCGCGGTCGAACCAGCACGGGCTATGAGCAGAAGTCCTACCGGATCACGCTGTTTGACTCGGCGGGCATGTGGCGCGAGCAGCGGGCCATTGCGCTCAACAAGCACCCGGGCGATACCACGCGCCTTCGCAACATGCTCTATTTCGAGCTGCTCCAGGGGGTGCCGGGACTGGTCAGCCTGCGCACGCAGTTTGTGCACGTCTATATCTGGGATGAGACGGACCCCGACGCGCCGGATGCGTTTGTGGATTACGGCCTGTTTACGCAGGTGGAGCAGCCCAACGGCCGCTTTTTGCGCAACCACGGCCTCAGCCAGAACGGAAATCTGTACAAGGCGAACATGTGCGAGATGTACCGCTACGAGGATAAAATCCGCCTGGCGACGGACCCGCTCTACGATGTAAACGTGTTCAGCGAGGTGCTTGAGCCCAAGAACGACGAGGATCACAGCAAGCTCATCGAGATGCTCGAGGCGGTGAACAATTACGCGCTGCCCATCGAAGAGGTCATCGGCACGTACTTTGACGTGGAGAACCTGACCAGCTACATGGCGTTTAACCTGCTGCTGAGCAACGCGGACAGCAACGCGCAAAACTACTATCTGTACAGCCCGGTCAACAGCGACAAATGGTATTACATCTGCTGGGATGGCGACGCGGCCCTCAAGGATTACGAGGACAGCCTGCTCGACTTCACCTGGCAGGAGGGTGCGTGGACAAAGGGCATTTCCAACTACTGGGGCGTGGTGCTCTTTAACCGCATGCTGCGCGTGCCGGAATACCGGCAGGCACTGCGTGACAAGGTGGAGCTGCTTCACGCGCAGATCACGCCGGAGCGCATCGCGGAGCTGATCGCAAAGTACAGGCAGACGGTGGATCAGTTCACCATGCGTATGCCGGATGTGGCAGGCCTCGGGGCTACGCAGGAGCAGCTGGAGCTCATCTACCAGAACATGCCTTACGATACGGACGCCGCCTATCAGGACATCCTCACCTCGTTTGAGCGGCCGATGCCCTTTTACATGCATGATGTGACAGGGGAAGGAGATGCGCTGCTGCTTGGCTGGGACAGCGCCTATGACTTTGACGGCGAATTCATCCGCTATGACGTGCAGGTGGCGAGGGACTGGTCGTTCGAGAGCGATACGCTGGTCTACGAGAGCCTGGGGCAGCTGGATACCCAGGCGCTTGTGGAGATGCTGCCGCCCGGCACGTACTACTGGCGCGTGGTTGCCACCAATGAGAGCGGATACACGCAGATTGCCTTTGATCAGGTGGAAACAGACTCCGGCGCGCACGAAGGCACGCGGCGCTTTGTCATCTATGAGGATGGGACGGTGGGCAATACGCTATGAAAAAGCCTGTATACCGCCATGAACTCAAGTACCGCATCAATCTGCCGGAGTGGGCGCTGCTGCGCAGCCGCCTTCCCGCCGGGGTGCAGCGGGATGAGCACGCCGGGGAGAACGGCGAATACATGATCCGCAGCCTGTATTTTGACGACTACTGGAATACGGCCTACGAGGAAAAGGAGATCGGCGTGCTTACGCGGTGCAAATACCGCATCCGCCTGTACAACTGCTCGGACGCCGTCATCAATCTGGAGCGCAAGAGCAAGTATGGCGCATACATCCGCAAGGAATCGGCGCCGCTGACCCGCGAGGAGACGATGCGCATTCTGGAAGGGGATTACGGCTTTTTGATCAAGAAGCCGCAGAATCTGCTGCGCGAGTTTTACTACGAATGCACATCGCGCATCATGCGTCCGCGCGTGGTGGTGGATTATGACCGGGAGCCGTTCATCCTGCACGCCGGGGATGTGCGCATCACGTTTGACAAGCACATTCGAGCCGGCATGGGCAGCTTTGACGCGTTGTTTGATCCCGAGCTGCCCACCGTCGATGTGTTGCCCGGCGACAGCATGATCATGGAGGTCAAGTTCACGCAGTTTCTGCCCAGCCTGGTCAAGAAGCTGCTGCCGCCATCCTCCAGCGAGCTGACGGCTGCATCCAAATACGTGCTCTGCTGCGACGCCGCGGTGCGTCAGATGCCATACGACAGATCGGAGGGAATCTTATGGAAAACACGACCCTGACCTTTCAGGATATCTTCAAAAAGTCGTTTCTTGAGGCGAGCGGTATTGCAGGCGCCATGAATCTGGATGAAATGCTTCATGCGGGCGGATATATCCTGCTTTCGGTTGTCATCGGCCTGCTGATTTACGTGCTCTACCGCAAGACGTATGCCGGGGTGGTCTATAGCCGCGGCTTCGCGCTTTCGCTGCTGGGCATGACGGTGCTCACCTGCACGATCATCGTCACCATCCAATCCAACACGGTGCTTTCCTTGGGCATGGTCGGCGCGCTTTCGATCGTGCGCTACCGCACGGCCATCAAAGACCCGATGGATCTGCTCTATCTGTTTTGGACGGTCGCTTCGGGCATCGCTACGGGCGCGGGCATGTTTCCCCTCGCGTTGTTTGTGTATGTGATCATGGCCCTTCTGCTTATGCTGCTCAGCCGTGTGCGCGGCCCGCGGGATGCCATGTATATTCTGCTTGTTCACTACACCGGCTCGCACAACGAGGAGGATGTCCGCCGCGCGATCGGGGCGAATCCATACAAGATCAAGTCGAAAACCCTGCGCAAGAACGACGTGGAGATGGCCGTGGAAATCCGCATGAAGCGCAACAACCTGCGCTTTGTCGATGCGCTGCGCGAGGTGGAGGGCATTAAGGATGTGACACTGGTGCAGTACAGCGGCGATTATATCGACTGATGAGCGGAAAGGGTGGAATGCGTTGAGGCGGTATGCGGCAATAGCAGCGCTGCTGCTCGTGCTTCTTTGCACGCTGAGTGCCTGTCAGCTTCAGGATGTGACGAGCACAGGCGGCAGCGATGTGACGGTGGTCACGCGCTTTCCCGAGGAAACAGGCGAGCTGGTCAATCCGTTCATCGGCAATCTGGTGTGGGCGAGCAGCTCGGGCGATGTGGAGCAGCCGTTCACGCTCGTGTATGCTAACCTGACCTGGGCGGAACTGGAACCGGAGGAGGGCGTGTACGCGTTTGAAGCGTTTGAGGAGCGGATGCACTTTGACACCTGGCGCGAGCAGGGCAAGCATCTGGTGCTGCGCTTTGTGATGGATACTCCGACGGATGAGACGCATGCGGATATCCCGCAGTGGCTGATCGATAAAACCGAAGGGGTCTACTACGATGTCGAGTATGGCAAGGGCTACTGCCCCGACTATGCGGACCCCGTGCTGATCGAGGAGCATGCGAAGGTTATCGGGGCGATTGCCGACCGGTACCGCGATGATCCGTTTGTGGCCTATGTGCAGCTGGGGTCGCTCGGACACTGGGGAGAGTGGCATGTGAACGAGAATATCGGGCTCATGCCGCTTGAGAGCGTGCGGGATGTGTACGCGCAGCAGTATGTGGATGCGTTTGAAGGCGGGCATGCATTGCTGATGATGCGCCGCCCGTTTAACTTCGCCGTGGAGCACAAGCTGGGGCTCTACAACGACGCGGCGGGCAAGGAGAGCTCCACAAACACGTGGCTTGACTGGATTGAAAACGGCGGCTATTACGATTCCACGGGTGAGGAAGACGCCATCAGCCCCATGTCCGATGGCTGGAAGTATGCGCCCATTGGCGGTGAGTTGGCGACCTCCATGGAGCCCGAGGAGATGCTCAGCGAGGAGCTGTTTGACACAACGCTCAGCCTGTTTGAGCGCTCTCACACGTCGTGGATCGGGCCGGGCAGCTTTAAGGATGTGGAGCGCGGGGGCGAAGACCAGCAGGCGCTGGATGCGCTGATGCGCCGCATCGGCTACCGGCTCCGCGTGACGCAGTCTGCCGCGCGCATCGGTGCGGATGGAAACGTCAGCCTGACGCTCACGTGGACCAACGATGGCATTGCGCCTTTCTACTTCGACTGGAAAACTTGTGCCCGGATCACGGATGCGCAGGGTGAGACGAGCGTGGTGACGCTGGATCTCGACCTGCCGTCGCTGCTGCCGGAGCAGACGCAGAGCGTAACGCTCGATCTGCCGCAGGGGACCCGCAAGGTTGAGGTGGGCATCGTCGATCCGTCCACGGAGCTGGCGGGCGTGCAGCTTGCCATGCAGGCAGCCCATGAGGACAACTGGTACTGCGTGCTGGAGCTGGAGTAAGCCGCTGCCTGGCGTGCAGCGGATGGAGAAGCCTTGCACGGCTTCTTTACGCTTCCCCCGACCGGGAGCATCGCAAGGGCGAGTGCGAAAATGTGAAAATGTTTTGGAAAAGAACGCCGAGCGCGGACTTTTCCGATACAAGAAGGCTGCTGTTTGCACGGCAGCCTTCTTGTATGGGCCCTGGACATAAGCGCTCGTCCTTTTGCGCCCAGGTCAGCGCAAAGGCATTGCAGGAAGCGCACACTTCGTATACAATAATGGCAGATCAATGCGCGCCGGGCCGACTGTGCGGCGTGCGAAAAGAGGGATGTGCCATGATGGAAGAAAGCAACGAGATCCGGTTTGCCCCCGGACTTGTCATTGCAGAGCTCAAGGGAAATGGCCGGGAATACATGGAGATGTACTCCCGCTATTCGAGTGCGATGCTGGAGGTTGAGACGAAGTTCAAGGTGCTCAACATTGAGTTTTCCTCAAAGTTTGATCGCAATCCGATCGAGACGATCAAAACGCGGCTCAAGCGGCCTGCGAGCATCATCGAAAAGATGAAGCGCATCGGCGTGCCGCTGTCCGTTGCCAATGTCGAGCGGGAACTCAGCGACGTGGCGGGCGTGCGCGTCATCTGCTCGTTTGTGGATGATATCTACAAGCTGGCAGATATGCTGGCCGTGCAGGATGACGTGTATGTGCTCAGAACGAAGGACTACATTAAACATCCCAAGGAGAGCGGATACCGCAGCTTGCACATGATCGTGGAGGTGCCCATCTTCCTCTCCCAGGAGAAGCGTTTTGTGCGCGTGGAGGTGCAGCTGCGCACCATCGCGATGGATTTTTGGGCAAGCCTTGAGCACAAACTGCGCTACAAGAAGGATATCCCGCCCGATACGGCGCAGGAGATCGCCGCCGCTCTGCGCGAGTGCGCGGATACCGCCAGCCGCACGGATATTGCGATGAACGACATTCGCAAGCGCATCGAAGCCAGCGGTTTTAAGCCGGGCATCGAGAATTGAAGCGGGCCGCATGCCATCCCAGAGCGGGAAAGGATAGATGTTAAAGACCTTACGGCATTTCCCGCCCGGGAGTCCCGCAGAACCGGGAGGGAAACGCCGCAAAAACTCGGAAAAGGATGCTGCAGGCGGGCATTTTCGACACACGCTCCCTCCCCGGACGGGGAGGGAATTTTGCATTGCCCGTCTTAGGCGGGGTATGGTATAATACCCCTACCAAAGCAACGGAGGAAAACGGCATGGAGCGATTGCCAAAGGTGGTGGCCGTCGTCGGCACCAATGCATCGGGCAAGAGTGCGCTGGGCGTGCGCCTGGCTAAGACGCTGAATGCGGAGATTATATCGGCGGATTCCCGGCAGGTGTTCCGCGGTCTGGATCTGGGCAGCGGCAAGATCACAGTGCAGGAGATGGAAGGTGTGCCGCACCACATGATCGATGTGCGGGAGCCGGGGGAGTTTTTCTCCATGGCGGACTTCCAGCGCATGGCCTATGCGCAGATCGGGGAGATCCTTGCGCGCGGCCGTCTGCCGATGATCGTGGGCGGCACGGGGCTGTACGTCGATTCGGTGCTGGACGGCTACCTGCTTTCGGATAAGGAGCCGGATCTTGCTTATCGCGCAGAGCTGGAGAAGCTCAGCACGCCGGACTTGTATGCCATGCTTCAGCGCCTGCGCCCGGGGGTGGAGGTGGAGAAGAACAACCGCAACCGCGTGATGCGCATGCTCGAGCGCCTGCACGACGGCGACGACGCCACCCCGGGCAAGCAGGCGCGCTACCGCAGCCTGCGGCTGGGGGTGAGTTGGCCGCGCGATGTGCTGCGCGAGCGTATCGACGAGCGCATTCAAATGCGGCTGGAACAGGGCATGATCGAAGAGGTGCAAGGCCTCCTCAACAGCGGCGTCAGCCGCGAATTCCTGCTCGGTCTTGGGCTGGAATACCGGTTTATCACCCGCTATCTGGTTGGCGAGATCCCGGACCGGGAGGATATGCTGGCCCAGCTTGCCCAGGCTATCCGCCAGTTTGCCAAGCGGCAGATGACCTGGTTCAGGCGCAACCCGGATATCGTCTGGCTGGACATGCAGGGCGATCCGTATGCCCAGGCGCTTGCGGCGATCGAGGCCTTTCTCAAGGAAGAAGCCTGACGCTGCCGCGCGCGCAGGCGGGCGCATCCGGCATAGCGGGCGGCGTGGGGCGGCTGCCGTCTGCGTGGCGCAGTGCCAGCAGGTTCAGCGCAAGGGTCAGCACCTGCGCGGCGCCAAAGCCCATCACCGCGCCCCACAGGCGAAGCGCGGGCAGTGCGGCCAGCGCGTACATGGCCAGCACGCTGAGCAGGCCGCAGATCAGTGAGATGCGCAGGGAGACGCGCTGCATGCCCAGCGCGTTCATGACGCCGCCTGTCACGTGTGTGAGCGCGATGACCGGCACGAGGATGCAGCTTCCCTGCAACAGCGGGAGCAGCTTCGCCTGGCGGTAGAGCGTTCCGGCGATGAGCGGTGCGAAGAGCCAGACGCCCGCCATGGCCAGCACGCCGACGGCGGTGGTTGCGCCCATCATGCGTGCGATCAGCGCACGCGTGGGTTTGCCGCGGGCCTGGCGACGCGTCAATTCCGGCGAGGCGACCATGCACAGGCTGCTGGTAATGAATGAG
>DVJV01000195.1 GCA_018716525.1 Candidatus Ventricola gallistercoris | reverse complement strand
GATGTGGTTTTTTGCATATCTGGCTTTAGTATACCGTCGTACTGAATGTATTTTAGTGTGATAAAAATCAGAGCTTGATCATTGCAGATACAGCCGCCGCAGCATCCGCCATCAGCGGGTTTTCCACCGTCTCAATGCTACCTTCGTCACACAATTCAGCGGCTTTCTCATCGAAGGGGAGCTGCGCGAGCACCGGAAGGCTCAGCTCGGCTGCCTCCTGCGCAATGCGGGACTTGCCAAACAGCTCGATGCGCTTTCCACAATCGGGGCACAGCGCATAGGACATGTTTTCCACCAGGCCGAGCACCGGAATCTTCATCATCGAGGCCATATTGACCGCCTTGCGCACGATCATGCCGACCAGGTCCTGCGGCGTGGAGACGACCACGACGCCATCGAGCGGAATGCTCTGGAACACGGTCAGCGGCACATCGCCCGTTCCGGGAGGCATATCAATGACCATCACATCGAGCTCGCCCCAGGAGACATCCTCCCAGAACTGCTTGACGGCGCCTGCAATGACCGGACCGCGCCAGATGACCGGGGAATCATCATTCTCCAGCATCAGGTTGATGGACATCACGCGGATGCCGCTCTCTGTTTCGGCGGGGAAGATGTGCTCGCCGTCGCCAAACGCCTTTTCGTGAATGCCAAACATGCGGGGAATGGACGGACCAGTGATGTCGGCGTCCAGCACGCCCACGCGGTAGCCCATTCTGCGCAGCATCACGGCCAGCTCGCCGGAGACGAGGGATTTGCCCACGCCGCCTTTGCCGCTGACCACACCGATGACCTTGCGCACATGCGGCTTCTCCTTTTCCTGCGGCGGCTGCGCCGCATTATGATTGTGGCTGCATCCGGCGCAGGCGGGTTTGGTGCCGCACTCGCTGGGCGCGCAGCCCTGCTCAAGAGGGTCAGACACGGAAATTACTCCTTTCGGTCAGGCGGGAATTCTGGTATAATACGGTTGACGCATCCCGCCCGCAAGATACATTCATTATGATACCATGAATTGGGAAAAATGCAAGGGTGAATGCACATCGCATTTTAAAAGTGGCGGGAACACGAAGCGGAAAGGAACGGTAGACCCATGCGAAAAGCATTTTGTCTGGCGCTTTCAGCGGCGCTGCTGATACTGGCATGCGGCATGGCCTGCGCGCAGGATCTGGATGCGCCATCCGTCCTCAACTGGATGGAGCAGTTTGCACAGGCGCTTGCCGCAATCCCCATGCAGAATGATCCGTCAAAGACGGCGGACCCCGCGCGGCCGGGCGAATACCTGATCGAGTATGAGTTTGGCACGGTGCTCTCACGCAGCGTCAGCACGCCATCCGCGCAGGACATTCTGGAGATCGACGTGCGCACATCCCAGGTTACCGACTGCCGCGGAATGCGTGTGGGCATGACGCTTGCCGATGTGCTGGCAGGCGAGCAGGTGCCTGCTGCAAGCACACAGCTTGTGGTGCTGGGCACGCAGGATTCGGGCACGGGCTGGCACTGGGCGTATGTGGGGGAATCCGGCGTATACGGGCTTGAGTGGATCACCTATGACATGACAGATCCTGCTGCTGTGCGCGAATACACACTGACTTATGTGATCGGACAAGACGGAACCCTCAGCGCCATTCGCATTCGGGCTGCGGATTCCACACAGGCGCAGGCCGAAGCCGGTTTGCAAACGGCACAGGAGATCGCCGGACGGCAGATGGGCGAGGTGCTGGCCATTGCAAACGGACAAGCAATGTTCTCTGAGCAGGATTTGCAGATCATGGATCACCAGGCGCTGGGCACACCGGTGGATGAGCTGGTTGCCCTGTTGGGCGAGCCTGTGGAGGTACAGGAACTGCCTGCCGGCGGCGGGCGCATACTGCTTTATGAGGGGGCGGCTATCCAGCTCGGGCTGGATGAGCAGACCGGCGTGGAAATTGTGCTGGGCATCACTGTCAGCGGCACGGGGTTGACGGGGCCGCGCGGCGTCTGCGTGGGCATGAGCGTGCAGGAAGCCACGGCGCTTTTCCGCTGTGATGAGGACCTGTATGCGGCAGGCGGCACGCTCTACATGGAGGGGGAAGCCCGGGGCGAGGCGCCCTATGGCGAAATGACGGCCATGCAGGGGAGCGAATCGGCTTTGCACTACATTTGCTCAACCGCATCCCAGGGGAATGCTTGCCTGGACGTGGGGCTGCTCAGCGGAACGGTTTCCTACTGGCACCTGTATCGAGAGGGAGGTCAGGCTGAAGATGACAAATGAACCGCGGTATGTGCTGCGCAATGCGCGGCACCTGGCGGCAGACTATGTGCGAAGAACCGTTCGCGAGGGCGATACCGTGGTCGACGCCACGATGGGCAATGGGTATGACACCCTCATTTTGTGCGAATTGGTGGGGGAAACCGGCCATGTCTACGCCTTTGACGTGCAGCTGGAAGCCATTTTAAGGACGGATGAGCGTCTTAAAGCCGCTTGCGTGCGTGAGCGTGCGACGCTGCTGAATGCCGGTCACGAAACCATGGCGCAGCAAGTAAAAAAGGCGCCGTCTGCGATCATGTTCAACTTCGGATGGCTGCCCGGTGCGCAGCACGTCGTAACCACAAAAGTGGAAACCTCGCTTGCCGCTGCAGATACGGCTGTGCGCCTGATTGTTCCCGGTGGAATCGTGACGCTGTGCATTTATCCGGGGCACGAGGAGGGAACGCGCGAGCTCAAAGCGCTGCTTTCCTGGGCTGGCAGTCTGCCCGTGCGCACATTCAACGTGCTGCATCACTGCTTTTCCAATGCAGCGCCCGGCACGCCTCAGCTGATTCTCATTCAGAAGAATGATCCATCTCCTCATTAAAAACGGTGTATTTTACAAAAATGCAACATTGTGAAGAAAATGTTAAGTTTGCCACTTTTCCACCTTTTTCGCATCGAAAGGAAGGAATAGGGCTATTTTTGTTGAAATGAAAAAAAGGAAAAATTGTGTCTGACGTATACCGCCTGAGAGGGTGGCAGCATCAGAACCCATATGATTACGGAGGCGATAGTGGAATGAGCACCCTTCAGGATCTCAACCAGGTGCTCTCGCGCAAGCAGGGCATTCTCGATGGGAATGCTTCTGGCGTCGAGAAACAAAAGAAGAGCGGCAAGCAGACCGCGCGTGAACGCGTGGCCATGCTGCTGGACGGCGGCAGCTTTGTGGAGCAGTGCATGCTTACAAACGATGCCGGCGTTGTCACGGGTGCCGGCACGGTCGATGGCCGTCCGGTATACGTTTTCGCGCAGGATTTCGCCGTGATGGATGGCGCCGTGGGCGCTAAGCAGGCGGAGAAGATTGGGCGAATCCTTGAGCTTGCGCGCAAGACTGGCACGCCCGTGGTTGCCATGTGCGACAGCAACGGCGCGCGTGTGGCGGAAGGCGCTGCGGCTCTGGAATCTTACAGCGACATTTTTGCACATATGGCCCGTCTCAGCGGCGTCGTGCCGATGGTGACGATGGTGCTGGGCCCGTGCGTGGGCGCCGCCGCGATGATGGCGGAGCTCTCCGACATCGTGCTGGTGGCCAAGCCCGCCGGTGCGCTGCTGGTGGCCGGCGCGCAGGTGCTCTCTGCGACGATGGGCAAAAACCTGACCGCTGAGGAGCTGGGCGGTGGAAAGACCGCTGTGGAAGCCGGTGCTGCGCACTTCGCTTGCGAGAGCGAAACGGAGGCGTTTGCTCAGGTGCGCAAGCTGCTGGGCATGCTGCCTGGCAACAACCTGGAAGATGCGCCCTTCTCCGTGGAGGAGGACATGAACCGGGTGCTGTCTGGCCTGGAGGCCGGCGCGGACGGCCGCGAAGTGATCGCCGAGCTGGCAGACACCGGTTCGATGGTCGAGCTGGGCAAGGGCTACACGGGCGCTGTCACGGCACTGGCAAAGATGGCCGGCCGCACGGTGGCGTTCGTCTACACCGGCAAGGGCGACACGTGCGACAAGCGCATGAACAAGATTGCGCGCTTTGTCCGCTTCGCGGATTGCTACAACATCCCTGTGGTGTCTCTGGTGGATTCCACCGGTCTGGAGCTGTTTGACACGGTCGACCGTCAGATGAGCGTGCTCAAGGCGGCTTCTACGCTGGTGTATGCGTACAGCGAGGCCACCACGGTGAAGATCACGCTGGTCATTGGCAACGCCATCGGTTCTGCTTATGTCGCCATGGGCGGCCGGGCCAATGCCGATATGACGTACGCCTGGCCGGGCAGCGTCATCAGCCCGCTGACGGGTGAGGCGGCTATTCAGGTCATGTGGAAGGACAAGATCATGGCGAGCAAGGGCGACGCGGTTCAGGCGCGCCGTGAGCTGGCCGATCAGTATGAGGCCGAAGTTGCCGACGGCGTCAATGCCGCCGTGGCCGGCCTGGTGGACGACGTCATCGATCCTGCTGACACCCGCAAGATGGTGATTGCCGCGCTGGAGCTCCTCTCCAGCAAGCGCGATTCCAATCCGCCCAAGAAGCACGGCAACATGCCGCTGTAATCAGGGGAGGAAAGTGCAATGGTCGCAATTATTCAATATGGCCTTTCGGTGACGCTGGTGGGCATGGGCACCGTCTTTGTCGGCCTGATCATCCTGATCGCGCTGATCAAGGTGCTTGAGCGTGCCCTGCACGGCACCGACTCAAAGAAGGCCGATGCGCCGGCCTCTGCGCCCGTTGTGGAAGCGCAGGAGCCCGAGGCCGATGAGCTCGAAGAAACGGATGACGGCGAACTCGTCGCTGTGATCGCTGCGGCTGTGGCTGCTGCCATGGAAGCTGCGGGTGCAGAGCAGACGAACGGCTTTGTCGTGCGCTCCATCCGCCGCATCAACAATGCGCCTGCGTGGAACCGCGCCGGACGCGAGGAGCAGATTTACAGCAGAATGTAAACTGCCAAAGACAACATCTATATTGAGAGGAGGAACTCCATTATGCGTAATTTTGTCATCACCGTGAACGGCACCGCCTACGAAGTTGCCGTTGAGGA
>DVJV01000194.1 GCA_018716525.1 Candidatus Ventricola gallistercoris | reverse complement strand
GCCGACAGAAATGCCGCGCACGATCTTCCCGCTGGCATGCGCATACATATCGCTGGCAAGCGAGCGAATCAGCTCCACACACGCTTCGCCCTTCGCATGATGATCCTTGAGCACGTGGCTCTCCAGAATCTGCCCCGTGATGGAGCACAGCGCCGCCATGGCCTTTTGTCCGCCCACCACGATGGAAATGACCACATTGAGCTGTGCATCCAGTTCAATCAGCGGGCGGCGCCTGCCGCCGCTGAACTCATACTCACCCTGCAGGCAAATCAGCCGCTCTTCCATCAGCTCATCGGTGATGCGCACGACGCTGGAAAGGCTCAGGCCCAGATCCTTGGCAATGGCAGTGCGGGAAACCTTTCCCCGCACGCGCATGTACTCCAAAATGCAGGTGCGGTTGATGTCGCGCATTTCTCTTGAAATCACTGGACGCATATTGCTCATTCCTCTCTGTGCAGCACATCCGAACCGATGGACCGCCTATCGCGCTTTTGATAAGCGGTTCAATTCCCGCTGCTCTTTTGTCTGCCCTTTGTTTGTTCGCCTATTTTCTTGCCACCCCTGTTTGCCTTGCCGCGCGGATGACCGCATCGGCCACGGCACGCGCGCACCGTTTATCCAGCGGATCGGGCAGAATGCACTGTGGCGCCAGGGCATCCCCCACCAGTTCGCTCAGCGCGATGGATGCCGCCACTTTCATCTCCTCATTGATGCATGTCGCCCGGCAGTCCAGCGCTCCGCGGAAAATGCCAGGGAAAGCCAGCACATTGTTGATCTGGTTGCAAAAATCGCTTCGGCCCGTTCCCACAACAGCGGCCCCGGCTTTGAGCGCCTCATCGGGCATGATCTCCGGCGTCGGGTTGGCCATGGCAAAGATGATGGGGCCATCGTTCATGGCTTTGATCATTTCCCCTGTCAGAACACCCGGAGCGGAGACCCCGATGAATACATCGGCCCCGCGCAGGGCATCTTCCAGCTTTCCACGCAGGTGGCCCCGGTTGGTCACGCGGGCAATCTGCTCCTGGGCGGCGTGAAGCTCTTCCATGCCCTCATCGATGATGCCAAACCGGTCCACCATGATCAGGTGCTTGACGCCCATGTTCAACAGGTGCTTTGCAATGGCAATGCCAGCCGATCCCGCGCCGTTCACCACCACCCGGGCAGTTTCCATCGAGCGGTGTGTCAGCCGCAGCGCATTGATGAGCGCAGCGGCAACCACCACGGCCGTTCCATGCTGATCATCGTGGAAAACCGGGATATCGCACACTTCCTTGAGCCGTCTTTCGATCTCAAAGCAACGCGGCGCAGCGATATCCTCCAGATTGATGCCGCCAAAGCTCCCCGCCAGCGCTGCGATGATGCGCACGGTTTCGTCCACATCCTTAGAGCGGACACACAGCGGGAATGCATCCACACCGGCAAAGGCCTTGAACAGCGCGCACTTGCCTTCCATGACCGGCATTCCCGCCTCCGGTCCGATGTCCCCCAGGCCGAGGACCGCCGTTCCATCCGTGATCACCGCCACGAGGTTGGCCCGGCGCGTCAGCGCATACGACTGGTCAATATCCTTTTGAATCTCCAGACACGCCTGCGCAACACCCGGTGTATAGCACAGGGACAGATCCCTTCGGCTTTCCACCGGCACCCGGGAGATCACCTCGATCTTTCCCTGCCACTCCAGGTGCTTTTGTAATGATTCTTCCTGAATGGTCATACCGCACTCTCTTTCCGACAGGCTGCTTGCCCCGCGCATCGCGCGCAAAGCAAGCCCGTCCACGATCGACGGTGCATGCAAACCAAGGCTTTTGCTGGCGTTCGTTTTCTCATGACGGTTACGGAACACATGCTCTTAGTTTGTTATATCATACACAATTCCACTTGTCAATGATTACCACACCGCTCATGCCGCATTGCCAGGCAACCAGCCAGTCATGCAATCGTCGATTTGCTTTTCAATTGGTGTTTTCAGATTCCATCCGTCTCAAGCGCGCCGCTTGCGCCACGGGAGCGCCCGTTTTTCGGGCATTTCCCGCTCAGGCTCTGCGCTCTCGCCTCGCGCATTCTTGAGCCATTTCATCTGGTATTCACATTATGCAAAAGATTCCCAACCGTCTTTGGGGCAGCTGCGCGCCGGCCCCCTCGCTTTATTCCCGCGGTACGGCAACATCTGTCTCACAAACGATTGGGAATCCCCCGCCGTTTGGCTCATGAATCCTCAGGCTTTATCCATTTGGCCTTCAGACGCCCTCAATCCGAATGCCATTTTGCTTGGCAGCCAGATACACAGCGCCCCATTCTGCGCCCCGGCTCAAGGGGGCAGGCTGCCACAGCGGGAACTTTCGGTTGACCTCCCGTGTGACCTCCTCCATCAGCCATGGGGTGCGGGTAAGCATCGAGCCCGAAAAGACCAGAGGATATGCTTCCCCATCCATTTGCAACCTGTGGCCCAGCGCAAGCGCCATAGCGGAAAGGTGTCTTGCCGCGCTTCTCATGATCTGCTCCGCCATGTGATCCCCTTCTTCAAAGGCGTATACCACGCAAAGCGCCAGCCTGGCCACTTCCGCTTTATTGCTCTGGTACACAAAATCGACGAGCTGATCCATTTCGCTTATGCCCAGCACCGCGCAGATGCGTTCAAACATATCGGTTTTCTCGCCCGTGCGGTCGAACTCCCGCAATATATTCTGGATCGCTTTCCTGCTGACCCAGTACGCAGAGCCTTCATCGCCCACCAGGTAACCATAGCCGCCCACGCGGCAATCCTGTCCCTCCCGGTTGACAGCATACCCGATGGAACCCGTTCCACTGATCAGCAATACGCCCGGCTCTCCCTTTGTCTCCGCTGCCAGAGCAATTTCGGCGTCGTTGACAACCAGTGTTCGGCACGGAAAGTGCAGCTGCTTGACGATTTCATTGACTTCCAGCAGCGATTTTTCCGTATCTACGCCCGCCGTGCCCAGGCAAACGCCCTGGCAATCCTGAAGGGAACACCCGCTTTCCTTGAGGAACTGATCGATGATCTCCTTGAGATTGGCCAACACGCACTGCACAGAGTTGCTCTCCACATTTGTGCTTTTTCCCACGCAATGTCCCAGGATTTCTCCGTTTGAACCACTGGCCAGCAGCCTGGAATTGGTGCCGCCGCCATCGATACCGATCAGGTACTTCAAACTCATCATCCTCTGCTATTTTGTACGATTGCTTCCAGGCCCGCGCGCTGCATGTCCTGCGCCGCGTTTTCCGCATCCTTGCGCTTTTGCAGGAATGCCGCACGGCATTCGCGGTGCTTTTCCTCCTCGGCAAACATGGCCGCCATCGCCTCGGGCCCGCATCCGCCAGGCACATTGCGTATGGCGACAAAGTGCTCCGGTTTCAGGCATCCGGTGATGGTTTCAAAGGGCGTGGTCAGCGTTTTGCCCGTCACATCGGCATAGATCTGCGCCATTTCCTCCGCCGTCAGGCTCGTCAGGCTGCGGCCCTGCGCCGAAAGCGTGCGGGCAACCTTCGCGGCGACGCCATGCGCTTTTCTAAAGGGGATGGCCTCTTCACGCACGAGCGTATCCGCAAGCTCGGTAATGGCTGCAAAGCCGTTGCGCGCGCGCTCAAGCAGCACCTCTTTGTTGACGCTGAGCGTTCCCATGACATTTCCCCACAGCGCATAGCACTTTTGAAGCGTGTCGCACGCATTCCACAGGAACGGCTGCGCGTCATCCTCTGTATCGACGATATCGCCATACGGCGTATTGTGCAGCATGTTCAGCAGCGTAGTGCACTGTCCGCTAACCGAGGAAAGCAGGCTCCGCAGGTGCTCAATGGAGACCGGATTGCGCTTCTGCGGCATGATTGAGCTGATCTGCACATACGGGTCCGCCGCGCGAATGCCGTTGTACTCCTGGCCAGCCCACAGCATCAGATCCTGAACGATGCGCCCGGCGTCGATGGCACACAGCTCAAGCGCAGACGCCGCCTCCCCCAGATAGTCTCCGCCGCCGATGGCATCGTAGCTGTTGAGGATGTATCCATCAAACCCGAGCAGCTGTGCCATTCTTTCGCGGCTGATGGGGAAGCCCGTCGTCGTAATCGCACAGGCGCCCATCGCGCTGCGGTTGACCGTGTCGTATGCATGGCGCAGGCGGTCAAAATCCCGGTCGAGGATCTGGCATGCCGCCAGGAGATAGTGTCCCAGCGTGCAGACCTGCGCCTGCTGCGTATGCGTTATGGCCACCATGATGGTCTTTTCATGCTCCTTGGCCAGCGCATTCACCTTGGCAATAAAGCCATGCAGCGCCTCCATGACGCCGGCCAGGCGGCGGCGCAGCACCATGCGGTACATCGTCACGCCCATGTCGTTTCGGCTGCGGGCCATGTGCAGGCTGCCTGCCGGATCGCCGCACAGCTCCAGCAGCTTTCCTTCCACCTCAAAAAACAAATCCTCATATTTACCCGTATATTCGCCGTGCTCAAGCGCATGCAGGTCGATTTCCCGCAGGCCCTTTTCAATGCTGAGCGCCTCCTGCTGGGTGAGCAGGCCCTGCTCGCGCAGCATAATCAGCTGGGCGCGGTTGACCTCCATCATGGAGCCCAGCAGGTTCTGCTTGGCATTGTCATACGCAGGCTTAAGCACCAGCGCAGTAAAGGCCTTGGAAGGGAATGCATCGCCATCCTGCTGCCGAATCTGCTCTCTCATGGTTTCAAAATCCGTCATTGTACTCTCCCCCTTTTCACTTACTTGGTAAAGTCAAGCCAGTCTGCCACCACACGGTCGAGTGCGGCGCAAGCGGCTTGCAGCGTCTTCTCACCCTGTTGTGTACTCGCCGCGGAGATCTGGCCGCCATAGCGCTTGAATCCGACCGGCTGCCCCTCGACATGGACATGCCGCCCCGGGAACTTGCGGCTCCCCAGATCATACCGGCTCTCGCCCACAGCCTGCTGCCCCAGCGCCGCCCACGCGCAGGACAGCTCGTACGGCCCGCCATGCCCCCTGCCTCCGCCGGGAAACAGCGCGGCCGTCTCCTCCATGGAAAGCAGCTCCCACCAGTTGACAACCAGCGTGTGGGAAGGCCCGGCTATCGCCTCCGCCGCCGCTCGGGCCATGGACATGTTTCCGTCGTGCGCATTGAGAATCATCACCCGCGAAAACCCAGCGGCATAGATGCCTTTGAGCACGTCGATCAGGTAGCTGAGCATGGTCGGCGGCGCAATGGAAATGGTGGGCGCGCCCTGCGTCTTTTGCGGGCAGGTCGTGTAGTATACGGTCGGATAGGCAATGCACCGGTAGGTCTTCTGCGCGTACTCCGCCACCGCGTTGGCAATGGCAGGGTCCGTGCCCAGGGGCGCCATCGGTCCGTGATACTCAAAACTTGCCAGCGGCAGCAGGGCAAAATCGCTGTTTGCGACCGCTTCCTCCCAGTCTCTGCCCCAGATGTTGATGCCGTACATATTGTGTTTCCTCCCGTTACATTGCAGAAGCGTTCGAGTCGCCCTTGATCTTTTCCGAAATCAGCAGCAGGACTGCAACCAGAACAATTTGCAGCGTGCCATACGCGCAGGCCGTTCCAAACCGGAACGAGTACATCTGGTTGTTGATCGCCACGGAGATCGGCATGCTCGAAGGCGTGTACAGCAAAATGGAAGCGACGAATTCGCCGATACCCTGCACAAACCCGAGAATGGCGCCCGAGGCGATGCCGCCTGCCACCATGGGCAGCACGATCTTGCCAAATGTGTAGAACCACCCTGCGCCGAGCCCGCGCGCAGCCTCTTCGCAGGAACCATCCGTCTGCTCAAAGGCCGCATATGTGGAGCGGTAGACCAGCGGCAGGTGGCGCACAAAGTACGCGATCGGGAGGATGACAAACGTACCCACCCAAACTTGGCCAAAGCTGAAGATGGTCGGCACATTGAACGCCGCAATCAAGCTGATGCCAACCACCGTTCCGGGCAGGGACCAGGGCAGCATGATGAGCTTATCTACAATCCCGCGGCCACGGAATTTCCGGCGGCTGATGAAGTAGGCGGCAATGACGCCGAATATCACATTGCCAATGGTCGCCGCGGTGGACATGATCAAGCTGTTGCGAATAGGCGCAAGGATCTTGGGGTTTGAAAACAGCTCGATGTAGTGGTCAATCGTGTAGACGGGCGGCAGCACCTGCGTCGTCCACTTGCCATTGGCCGAGAACGAAATGAGAATGATGGTCAGAATCGGGAGCATCAGGAACAGCACCGCCGCAAAGGAAGCGATGATGGCCACAACCCGTGCCGCCTTGTTTTTCACTTCCTTGCGATGCACCGCGGTTCCCTTGCTCACACTGGCATAGTTCCGCCGTCCTTCATAGATGCGCATGAGCACCAGGAAGAATATGGAAATCAGCGCCAGTATGGTCGATTGGCAGGAGGCCATGCCCAGGTCGCCGTTGGTACGGGAGATGACGATCTGCATGGTCAGCGTGCGGTCCACGCCGTAAATGAGCGGCGCGGTATACGAGGCCATGGAGATCATGAACACCAGCATGCTGGCCGCCACGATCGAGGGCGTGAGCATCGGCAGGCGAACCTTCCAAAACACCTGCCACTTGGTGCACCCCAGGCCGTTGGCCGCCTCCTCCAAAGAGGTATCGGCATTGCGAAGCGCTGCCGAAACCGGAAGGTAGAAATACGTATACATGGTGAAGGTATGCATCATCAGCACGCCGGCGATGCCATCCAGGTAGAAGGGCACCTCCGCCAAGCCGAATATCACCTTGAGTCCGCGCGGAATGATGCCGCTTTCGCCATACAGGAAGTCAAAGGAGAACGCGCCAATCAGCGAGGGAAGCGCCATGGGGATGACCGCGAACGCCTTGAGCATGCGCCTGCCGGGGAACTCAAAGCTCTCCAGCAGAAAAGCCATCGCCACGCCCACAATGCCGCAGGTGATCACGCTCAGCACGCTGATGTAAAAGCTGTTCCACGTGGCCTCGATGTTGGTCATGCTCGACGTGTTGAAGAACCGGCGGTACAAATCGAGCGAGAAATGGCCGTCCACAAAAAAGCCGTCTTTGAAGATGCTGATCAGCGGATAGACCACATATCCCAGCAGCACAAAAAACACGGGAAGCAGCACCACATAGATGAACCACGGGCGCGAAGAAATGGGCAGCTTCCGGACTTTCTGGCCACGAACATTCAGGCTATCCATCCTCACGCCTCCCCTTTCAGGAAATACACGCGCTCGACCGGCACATGAACGCTGTACGACTTGCCAATGCTCTGCGGGTCCGGCATGTGGTTGACAAACGTGGCCTTCAGGGTGTTTCCGGCTACATCCAGCAGATAGTTGGCGCTCATTCCGGTGAACTCCGAGTGAATGACCCGGCCGGTCAGCAGATTGTTCTGATGCTGCGCCGCCGGTTCAACGCACTCCGGCCTGAGCGCCACGCAGATGGCATCTCCCGGCCGGAAGGACACGCCGCTGGCGCTGTTTTGCTTCAATCCGGTCAGCACGCTGCCCTCTTTGAGGCGGACCGTGCAGTGCTCGCCCTCCGTCTTTTCGACCACGGCGGGCAGCACCGTATGCTTGCCGATAAACTCGGCCACAAATCGATTTTCGGGCTTGTAGTACACCTCATAGGGGGTTCCCAGCTGCTGCGTGACGCCCTCTTTCATGATGAGAATCCGGTCGGATACCGCCATCGCCTCTGCCTGGTCATGCGTGACGTAGATGGTCGTGATCCCCAGTTCCCTTTGCAACCGCTTGATTTCAGAGCGCGTATCATCGCGCAGCTTGGCATCCAGGTTCGACAGCGGCTCATCCAGCAGCAAAATGGTCGGCTCAATGACCAGTGCCCTGGCCAGCGCCACACGCTGCTGCTGCCCACCCGAGATCTCCTGCACCTTGCGGTTTTCATAGCCGCCCAAATGCACCTTTTCCAGTGCCGCCGCAACCCGCCTGCGCTGCTCATCCTTGGCGACCTTGCGGATCTTCAGGCCGAAGGCGACATTTTCTCCAATCGTCAAATGCGGAAATAGCGCATAATTCTGAAACACCATGCCTATATCGCGCTTATCGGGAGAAAGCGTCGTCACATCCCAATCATCAAAGCGAATCTGCCCGCCCGAAGGAAAACTGAATCCGGCGATCATGCGCAGCGTCGTGGTCTTTCCACAGCCCGATGGTCCCAGCAGCGTAAAGAATTCTCCAGAACGAATGTGGAAATCCGCGTCGGCCACCGCCGTGAATTTTCCATATACTTTCTTGACATGGCTCAAAATCACATCTGCCATTTCCGTATTCTCTCCTCAATCCAGTCTTTAAGAATACGGCGGGCGGAAATACCGCCCGCCGTTGCTCATTTTAATACTTTCCTTTGATGTTTTCGTCCCAGTAGGTCATCCATTCGGTTTCCTTCTCGGCGACCACTGCCCAGTCGATATCCATGGCCTTCAGCTCAAGGTCCTGAATCCACTGCGGAAGCTGATCCTCCGGGATGTCGCCCTGCGCCGGGATCTGGTACATATTCTCCGCAAGCGCGAGCTTGATTTCCGGCGTGAAGAGGAACTCATAGAACGCCTTGGCGCCTTCGATGTTCTTGGCGCCCTTGACGATGCCAACCGCGTCCACCAGAATCGGGGCGCCGGTGCTGGGGATCACGTAATCGAAGGGCTGATCATTGACCAGCTTCTGAATCATGATGTCCTGCAGGTTCCACAGCGACAGCGTGCCTTCCTGACGGGCAAGTTTCAGATACAGATCGGTCGGGTTCTGAGCGTATTCCTTGGTGTTCTTGTCAAGGCCGGCCAGCCACTCATAGCCCTTCGTGGGGTCTTCGCCGCCCTGGGCATAGATCATGCAGCAGTAGATGGTGCGCATCGTTCCCGAAGCCATGACATCGCGGATGATGATCTGATCGGCGTACTTCTCATCCAGCAGGTCATCCCACTCGGTGGGCACATCTTCCGGGGCAAGCGCGTCGGAATTGTACATGATCACCTCAGGAAGCAGGATCTCGCCGTACCACAGGTCGTTGGGGTCCTTATACTGCTCCGGGAAGGACTCCGCAAAGCTGGGGACATAGGCTTCCAGCAGGCCTTCCTGGGCCGCCATTTTAAAGGAAGCTTCCGTTCCGCCCCACAGGAAATCGGCCTGCGGATTGGCCTGCTCGCCGCGGACGCGCTCCAGAATCTCCTGCGCGCCCATGTTGAGCACTTCCAGATCGTACTGCGGATACGCCTCTTCAAACAGCGGCTCCACATACTCGATCACGTTCATGTCACGTGCGGTGTACACCGTGACCTTCGACTTCTCCTCTGCCGATGCGGCTGCGATGCCTCCCAGCAGCACGGACAGCGCCAGACACCCGGTGACCAGCTTTTTCGCGTTCTTTTTCATGGTTTTCCCTCCTAAACAATTTATCTTTTCACACAATTGATCCTTCTCCAATTGTGTAAAGATGCGCGGTGACTCCCTCTCCCCGGCCCTTGGCTTCGCCCCGGAGGGCGGTTCCGCCCGGCCCCCGTCAAGTGTGGATTGGGTTTTTAATCCAATTATTTGCACATCGCAAATAATTGTCGAAAAAAATTTCAATCAATTTTCCAGTTGCTTCCAAGTTATTTGCAACCTGCAAGTTGATGTACTTATTTTATATCACAGTCCTGTTCATTTGTCAATAGTCATAATAATATTCATTTTGTTTTTATCTTTCAGTCTTCCTTGTCAAGCAATTCACCCGCTATTTGTTCGTTTTATCCTCTTTTCCGTCTGAACAGGAAACCCGGAAGACGCAGCGCTGCAAAAAGCCGCCCGGTGTCCTTTGCTTGCAGACACCGGGCGGCTTCCCCTATTTTTCCGCCACATGGGCATATGGCGCCCTATTCCAGATTGGCGTGGCGGGAGACCATGTCTTCATTGGTGACATGCAGCTTCCGCATCAGATCGAGGATCACCATATCCAGAAGGATGAACGAAGCCTCTTCAAACAGCGACCCCATCGGCAGCACGGATGCGCGCACATCGCCCCTGTCCTCCTTGCTCGGCGCGTGAATGACCACCATCACATCCGCCCATTCCGCCAGCGGCGAGGCCTCATTCCCACAGATGAGCGCAATCTTTGCGCCGGCCTCCCTGGCTTTCCTGGCTGCGCTGAGCAGCACATCGCTCCCGCCGGATGCCGACGCAAGCACCAGCACATCCCCCGCGCAGATCGGATGGGCAAGCGTGTCGCCCACAATGCTCACGGGAATGCCCATATGCATCAGCCGCATCGCAAACGCGCGAACCCCCAGACCACTGCGTCCAAAGCCATGGCAGAACACCTCCCGCGCGACAGACACAAGCGCCTCCAGCTGCCCCACCTCTCCGGCATTCACCGCTTTCAGGGCTTCATTCAGCTGCCCCAGCACAGCATCTCTGCTCTCCAGTGCCATATTCTTCACCTCACCGCGGGTATTTGTCGAAAAGCGGTTTATTGCAG
>DVJV01000026.1 GCA_018716525.1 Candidatus Ventricola gallistercoris | reverse complement strand
CCTGAGCCAGGATCAAACTCTCGCGTTTAATCCTTTCAATTTTGAAAGTTGCCCCTTTCAAAATCAAAACTCATTTCGAATTGACTGTCTTTTCTTGGCCGCGATTCTCTCGAACCGCCGCCTCGCGTTCTTCTTGATTCTGTATCGTTTTCAAGGATCATGTCCGCCCGGGAGTGTTGCTCTCGCGCTGACAGCTTGATTATTATATCTCGGTCAGTCCCGTTTGTCAACCCCTTCTTGACAGTTTTTTGAACTTTTTTGACATCTTTTCTTCCCGACGGCAAAATGGGCAGAGCAGCACGCCGCGATTGCGCATCCCGCATGGCAATGGTATAATGAAAACAGCAACACAATGCGCCACGCAATATATGGAAGGGAGTGCTGACCGATGGGGATGGAGGAGTATATGCAGGCGCGCAAGGAAGGTTTGCGCGAGCTGAGCGCGCTGCGCGCCAGCGGGCAAGACCCGGCCCTGCCCGTGCTCAGCGAAATTGAGCCCAAGCTCAACCACCTGACGCAGGTTCCGCTCGGGCTGATCCAGATCGCCATCGACCAGATCGACGGCACCGTGACCAAGGGCCGCACGTCTGCCTTTTCCCGCAGCTTTCTGCCGCTGCTTGAGCCCAATTCGGAATTTGCCAGCAAGTGGAGCACGCTGTATGACGCCATCATCGAAGACGGGCTGCGCCAGCCCGTGGTGGCGCTTGAATACTACAACCGCTTCTATATTGAAGAGGGCAACAAGCGCGTGAGCGTCATGCGCAAGCTGGACGCCGTGCTCATTGAAGCAAACGTGACGCGCGTGCTGCCCGAACCGGAGGACTCGGAGCGCTACCGGACTTACCAGGCTTTCCTCGGCTTCTACGCCGACACGAAGACCAACTTCGTCTACTTCAGCCACGCCGAGAGCTTTGCCCGGCTCTACGCCATCATGGGCAAGAAGCCGGGCGAAAAGTGGGCGGGCGATGAGCTGTTTGACTTTCACTCCTGCTTTTACCGCTTCTCGCAGGCTTACAGCGCCCGCATCGGCGAGCAGATCTCCATGTCATCAAGCGACGCCTTCCTCATCTACCTCGAGGTGTTCGGCTATGCCGAGAGCGTAGACAAGACGCCCGCCGAATTTGAGCGCGACATCGAGCGCATCCGCTCGGAGTTCATCGTCGCCGCGGCCAACAAGCCCGCGGCGCTGCTCTCGCAGCCCTCCGAAAAGCAGCAGAGCCTGCTGCAATCCGTGCTTCGCAAGCCCACCTGGCCCGTCCGGTGCGCGTTTTTGTACAACCGCTCGCCCCAGGTCTCCGGCTGGACATACTGGCACGAACTCGGGCGCAAGGCGCTCGAAGAGACATTCGGCGCGCGCGTGGAGACGACCTTTGAGGAAAACGTGACGCCCGAGCAGGCACCGGCCATCATCGAGCGGTGGCTCAAGGAGGGCTATCACCTCATCTTCGCCACATCGCCGGTGTTCATCGACGCGGCCATCCGCATTTCCGCCGCGCACCCGGAGGCCAAGATCCTCAGCTGCTCGCTGCTGGCCAGCTACCACAATGTGCGCTCCTACTACCTGCGCATCTACGAGGCCAAGTTTGTGCTCGGCGCCATCGCCGGGGCGCTGACGGAGAATGACCGCATCGGCTACATCGCCGATTACCCCATCTACGGCACGCCCGCCTCCATCAACGCCTTTGCGCTCGGCGCGCAGATGGTCAACCCCCGCGTCAAGGTCTATCTCGACTGGTCGACCCTGCCGGGGCACAGCCCCGAAGAGGCGCTCGCCCGGGAGAATGTGCACATCATCTCCAGCCGGGACATCAGCGCGCCGCACCTGGAATCGCGCGCGTTCGGCCTGTATCACGAGCACGACGGCCAGATTCAGAACCTGGCCATGCCCGTGTGGAACTGGGCCAAGCTCTACCAGGGCATCGTGCGCAGCGTGCTGACGGGCGCCTGGTCCGACGAGGGCATCCACAACGCCGACCGCGCCATGTGCTACTACATGGGCATGTCGACCGACGCCATCGACCTGCTGTGCTCAAAGCGGCTGCCCAGCCGCACCCAGCGCCTGGTCGATCTGCTGCACGAGCGCATCCGATCGGGCGCGTTTCTGCCGTTCGTCGGCCCGATCTGCGACCAGGCCGGCGCGCAGCGGGTCGCCCCCGATGTGGCGCTCACCCCGCAGGAGATCATCCGCATGGATTACCTGGCAGGCAACGTCATCGGCGGCATTCCCTCCAAGGAGTCGCTCTCCGAGGTGGCGCAGGGGCTCGTGGGCCTGCAGGGCATACGAAAGGCTGTGGAACCCACACAGCACGACGACGGCGGCCAGACCGCAGACAAGGGTTGATGCTTCATGAAGATTCTGCTCATCGCCGACCAGGCGGACCCGCTGCTGTGGGAACACCTGGACAGGCGCAAACTCGAAGGGGTTGAGCTCGTGCTCTCCTGCGGGGATCTGCCCGCCGCCTACCTCTCCTTCCTCACCTGCTTTACGCCCGCGCCCATCCTCTACGTGCACGGCAACCACGACGGCGTCTACCTCCAGTCCCCGCCGGAAGGCTGCATCTGCATCGAGGACACCATTTACGTGCACAACGGCATCCGCATCCTCGGGCTGGGCGGCTGTATGCGCTACAACCAGGGCGCCCACCAGTACACGGAGTGGCAAATGCGCTGGCGGGTGCTGCGCCTCTGGTTCCCGCTGCTGCGCCACGGAGGGTTTGACATCCTGCTCACACACGCGCCCGCGCTCGACCTGGGCGACGACAAGGACCGGGCGCACAGGGGCTTCAGCACATTCCTGCGCCTGATCGACAAGTATCACCCCAAGCTGTTTGTGCACGGGCACGTACACCAGAGCTACCGCTACGACTTCAAGCGCGTGCGCCAGCGCGGGGACACGCAGGTGATCAACGCCTGCGGCTCCTACATCGTCGAGCTGTAAGCGGCGCGCCCTTTACGCGAGCGCGGGCAGCACCTCGATGCGCTCGATCAGCCTGTGCCCCTGCCCCGCCGGGGCGGTGACCGCCAGCGCCGCATCCACGCGGGCGACATTGGGCGCGATGCGCCGCACCAGCCCCGCCCGCTCGTCAAACCGCTCGGGCGCGCGCAGCGGCAAAAAGCGCATCGGCACCACCGCGTCATACTCGGGCAGCGCCGGCGCATCCTGCGGGCGCATGAGCAGCTGCGGGGCGCTGCCGTCCTGCGCAAGGCGCAGCGCCAGATACCGCAGCAGCGCACTTTGGGCCACCTGCGAGGCTTCCTCCTGGGCCGCCTCTTCCTGCCCCTGCTCGCGCAGCTCCAGCTGGATGATGCCATCCGGCCAGATGAGCGCATAGGCGCTGTCCTGCGGCGAAAGCTTCGCAATGCCGCCTTTTTCAAGCACGAGTTCCACCGTCACGGGCTGTGCGCCCGGCGCGAGCGGAAAAAGCTGCATGTAGATCTCCGCGTTCTCCGACGCGGGAAACGCCTGACCCTGCGCGTCGACCGGGCCGCAAAAACATCCGTTGACCACGAGCACGCCGCGCGTGGCGCTCTCAATCCACAAAACTCGATGCATGGCTCGCCCTCCTCCTGGCAAGCGTATGCCGTGCATCCACTTGTCATGACGCATTCCCGCTGCAAGGTGCCTTGAAAGGCACTTTTCTGCGGGAATTTGTTGCATATAACAACTCAGGCCATTGACAAAATCGTGTCAGCGTGCTATCCTTGACTAGACGATCGGCTACAAGACAATCGTCTAGTGCGCCGGATCGCCTACAATAAAGGAGGAAATGACATGAAGAGGTTTACAGCCGTACTCCTGACGTTCGCGCTGCTGCTTGCCGGCTGCGCGGGCGCAATCGCGGACGGCATGACGCCCGGGACGTACACCGCGGAGGCCACGGGCTTCCACGGCGCCATTCAGATCGCCGTGACGGTGGACGAGGAAGCCATCACCGCCATCGACATCGTGGAGCAGAGCGAGACTGCCGGCATCGGCGAGGCCGCGCTGCCGGTTCTGGTGGAATCGGTGCTCGAGAACCAGACCATCGCCGTGGATTCCGTCTCCGGCGCGACGGTCACGTCCGACGCGTTCAAGGCGGCCCTGACGGATGCCCTGACCCAGGCGGGCGCCGATATGGACAAGATGACGCAGCCCGTTGAAGCAGGCGAGCTGGAAGCCGTCACCATGGACGCCGATGTCGTGGTGGTGGGCGCAGGCGCTGCCGGACTGAGCGCCGGCCTTGCGGCCGTGCAGAACGGCCAGTCCGTCATCATCCTGGAGAAGATGGGCGTGGTTGGCGGCGCCAGCGCGATGGCCGGCGCGGGCACCATGGCCACCGGCTCCACCTGGCAGAAGGAAGACGGCTATGAGGATTCTCCCGAGCAGCTCGTCGAAGACATGATGGCAAATGGCCACAACAAGAACGACCGCGCCACCGTCGAGCTGTTCGCCAACACCATCGGCGAGGCGTTTGACTGGCTGGTGTCCGAGGATGGCGCTGCCGTGCCGTATCAGCGCAGCGGCAAGCCCTCCCGTTCCTACTCCGGCGTGGGCCGTGGCGCCGGCGTGTGCCAGAGCCTGAGCGACAAGTTTACCGCCGAGGGCGGCACGCTGCTGGTCAACACCCCTGCCACCGACCTGATCGTGGAGGATGGCACGGTGACCGGCGTGCTGGCTGAGGGCGACGGCAAGGCCTACACCATCAACGCCAAGTCCGTGATCCTGGCCAGCGGCGGCTACGGCGCCAACGACGAGCTGGTGCCCGACGAGTACAAGCAGTATGTCTACGCCGGCCATGCGGGCGCCGAGGGCGACGCCATCGCGATGGTCGAAGATCTCGACGCGGATCTGATCAACATGGATCTGATCAACACCCAGCCCAACTCGATGATCCTGCCCAGCGGACTGGGTCAGTACTGCAACCCCGGCGTGTCCGGCGCGTATGCGGCTGGCGCGTACATGGTCAACCAGGACGGCGTGCGCTTCTACAACGAGCAGGCCAACGCGTGGGATCTGATGCAGGCCATGAAGGAGAACGACGCGCAGTACCTGATCATGGATCAGGCCGCGTTTGACGGCTTCAACGCCGGCATGACCAAGTCGAACATCTACACCATGGAGGATGTGGAGACCTGGCTGGCGGACGACTACGACGGACAGCCCGTGATGCGCACCGCCGACACGCTCGAAGAGCTGGCCGGGAAGCTGGGCATCCCCGCCGATGCGCTGACGCAGACGGCTGCCGCCTTCAACGAGGCTGCCGCCGCCGGCACGGATGAATACGGCCGCACGCTGGCCGCTGCCCAGAGCGAGGAAGGCCTCTACTACGCGCTGGAGATGCACATCCGGTATTACGCCTCCCTGGGCGGCCTGCACATCAACGACAACATGCAGGTGCTCAACACCGCGCAGGAGCCCATCCCCGGCCTGTACGCGGCCGGTGAGGTCGTGGGCGGCCTGGAGGGCGACGTCTACATGGGCGCGACCCTGTTTGGCTGGGCCATCGCCTCGGGCTACACGGCCGGCAACGCCGTGTCCGCCGCGGCTGCGCAGTAAGCCATCGGGTATACGCCATCTTTCGTGAAAGAAATTTCCCCATTTTAGAGGAGATTTCCGCCACATGCCGAAGAGTATATATCCATCGGCAACCTGTGCTGAAGCTCAGAAGCTGGGCTTCAGCATTTTTTTGCCCCTACGCAGCGCAATTCGCGCGGACAGGATGGATGAAGGGTATGGAAAAGCGGGAAAAAATCCTCTCGGAGGCCGAGAAGCTGTTTTCTCAGAAGGGGTACTACGGATTATCGCTTTCCGAATTGTTCAAGCGGTGCGACATTCCCAAAGGAAGCTTCTACTACTATTTCCCGGAGGGCAAGATCCAGCTGATTCAGGAGACGCTCCGCTACAGCTACGAGAAGATGGCCGGGCACATTGCGATGCGCTTTCAGGCCGAGGAATCGGCGCTGGCCTCGTTTGAGCACATGGCCGACCGGCTGGCCTCGGGCGTGCTGGGCCGGCGGTACTTCTCCTCGCTTCTGCTGTCGATGATCTCCATCGAGTCGGTATATCTGGATGCGCGCATTCAGGCATCGTGCAAGCGCATCTACGAGGACTGGCAGCAGCTCTACGCCGACCACCTCGCCCGGTTCGGTTTCGACCCGGAGGAGCGCGTCGCCAAGGCGCAGGCCATATTCGCCCTGATTCACGGCTCCATGGTCTCCGCGTGGATCAAGCAGGACCCCACCGATCTGATGCTGGCCAAGTCTTCGCTGCACCAGCTGATCGGCGACCGGTGAGTGCCTGCCGTTTGCCACGCGTTCAGCCCGAAAAAAAGTCCGGGGGATTTTCATCCCGCGCCGCCTGCGGCGCTGCGATGTCGATCCCCCGGACTTTCTTTCATTTCCTTATCCCGGTTTGAAAGGCGCGGTCAACTGCCCCCGTCTGCCTGCGCAAGAAAGCAACCCTCATCGTGGGCCTCGATCACGCCCACCGCCTGCAAATAGGCATAGACGATCGTGGTGCCCACAAAGCTCATGCCGCGCCGCCTTAAATCCTTTGAAATGGCGTCGGAAAGCGCCGAGCGCGTCTTGCCCCGCTCGTGCACCACGCTTCCCCCGGTAAACCCCCACAGATACGCCGCAAACGAGCCGCATTCCCCGGCGATTTGCCGAAACACGCGGGCATTGCACACGGCCGCACGAATCTTGCGCCGGTTGCGGATGATGCCCGGATCGCACGCCAGCGCTTCCATCTTGGCCTCGTCATAGGCGCAGACGCGCTCCAGGTCAAAGCCGTCAAACGCCCGGCGGAACGCCTCCCGCTTGTTGAGCACGCATTCCCACGACAGCCCCGCCTGAAACGACTCGAGCACGAGCATCTCAAAGAGCCTGCCGTCGTCGTGCACCGGCACGCCCCACTCCTCATCGTGATAGCGCAGATACCGGTCGTTGGCGGGGTTGGCCCAGACGCACCGGCATTTTCCGTCCGCCCACCTCATCGCGCAAGCGCAATGCGCAGCGCGCCGCAAAGCCCCATCCGCGCCGAAACCGGCTGCGGCACGGGCCTGGCGCCTTCCATGCCCAGCGCTTCCATCACGTCGCACATGGCCTGCTGCACGGGCGGCTTGCCTGCCACGAAGATCTGCGGGCACACCATTTCCTGCACGTCCGGCGCGACGCCCAGCGCCGCGGCCGGCCCCAGCGCCGCGCCCGCCTGCGGAATATCCGCCGCGCGGCTGGGCAAAAAGTCCCACAGCGCCTGCACATCCAGCGCCAGCGTCACGCCCAGCAGGTAGCTTTGAATCTGCGCGGCGCTCTTGCCGCCCAGCGTGTTGAGAATGCGCCCGGCAAACGCCGCGCGGCCCAACCCGCTCTTCGCGCAGGCCCATGCGCCTTCGCACGCCATATCCGCGTCATACGCCTCTTCGCTGACAAAGGAGCGGTTCACCGCGTCGGCCAGGATGGTGTGGTGCGTCACCGCGTCGAGCAGCTCGCCGGAGATCGAGGTCATGCACCCCAGAATCTCGCCCGCTTCACCCATGTGCACGAACTTGTTGTGCGAGCCCGGCAGCACAAACACCGCTTCGCCCTTCGGCGCAAGCAGGCTGTAAAGCCCGACGGCTTCCGTCTCCTCGCCGCGCATCATGTCCATGGCGCCGAAGTTCTCCATATCCACCGGCCCGGCAAAGTTGCGCACGCCGGGGATGAACGCAATCGGGAAGGGCGCGATATCCTCAAAGCGCGCCGTGCGCATCGCATCGCGCAGGCTCTGCACCGAGGCGGGCGCCGCCACATGCGGAATTTCCAGCAAGCCCATGTTGCTTGTGATCATGCCATAGGCCACGCAGTGCGCCACATCCTGCGCCTGCGCGCCGCACTTGGCCAGCGCCGATGCGATGCACTCGCCCAGCGCGCTGCGCAGGCGGCCGTTGTGCCCGTCGATGGCCGTATGCCGGACGCCGCCATCCGCCTTGACGGTGGAAAGCACATCGCCCGCCTCACTCACCGCCGTCACGCGCAGATTGGTGGTGCCGCAATCGATCACCAGAATGACGCTCATGCCTTTCCCTCCCACTGCGCAATGGCCTGCGTAAACTCCCGGGCCCTCGCCTCGATGGCCGCGTCGTCGCCGCTTTTAACGGCGGAAGAGAGCACGAGCTGACCGCCCACGCCGAATCCGCACACGCCCGCATCGAGGAATTCCTTCACGTTTTCGGGCTTCACGCCGCCCACCGCGCTCATGGGGATATACCCCAGCGGGCCGCGCACCGCCTTGATGTAGCCAAGCCCCAGCTCGCCCGCGGGGAAGAGCTTGACGATGTCGGCCCCCGCCTGATACGCCGCCACGATCTCCGTGGGCGTGAGCGCGCCGGGCATGCTGACCATGCCCAGCTGGCGCGTGCGCCGGATGACGCCCAGATCCACATTCGGGGAGATGACCAGGCACGCGCCCGCATCGCAGGCGGCCTCCACATCCTGCACGGTGAGCGCCGTGCCGCAGCCCACGAGCACGCTGTCGCCGTAGAGCTCCACCGCGCGGTGAATCTTGGCGGCATTTTCCTGCACGCGCTCGGGCTTGTCGTGGTCAAACGTGAACTCCAGAATCCGCACGCCGCCGCGCACCAGCGCGCCCACGACGCCTTCCAGCCGCTCCATGGGCACGCCGCGCAAAATGGCAACCAGCTTTTCGCGCTTGATGGTCTCAAGCACGTCGTGATGGGTCATCATCGCATTCCCTCCTTCTTCAAAATAGGCTGCGGAGCAGCAATGACCCCGCAGCCCCAGCGCGTCGAAAAGTCCGCCTGCGGCGTGCTTTTACGCGCAGAGCGCCACGATCGCATAGGCGTAGATGCGCGCCGCCTTGGCAAAATTGGCCAGGTCGATGCTCTCGTCCGCCTGATGCGCCAGTTCCGGCTCGCCCTGGAAGAGCATGCCGAAGGCCACGCCCTCCTGCAGGTGGCGCGCATAGGTGCCGCCGCCGATGGCAAACGGCCTGGCCTGCTCACCGGTGATGCCGTTGTAGACATCCATGAGCTTTTTGACCAGCTCGGAGCTCTCCGGCACGTGGTGCGGGTGGCTCGCGTGCTGCGGCTCCATGACAAAGCCCGCGGGCGCCAGGCGCTTTTGCACCGTCGCGCCGATCGTCTCATCGCTGAAGAACACCGGATAGCGGCAGTCAAACGTCACGCTGATCTTGCCCTCCCCGGCGGAAAGCAGGCCCAGGTTGATCGTCAGGCGGCCCGACACCGCATCGCTGCCGGCAATGCCCAGGCCCACGCCCTCGTCGCCCTCTCCGGCCGCCTCGTCGAGCAGCGCAACCGGCGCGCCGCCGATCTCAAGGCGGTGCAGCACGGCAAGCAGCATCTTGGCGGCATTCTTGCCCTTTTCCGGCGTGGAGGCGTGCGCCGGCACACCGGTGACGGTCAGGCGGGTGTTGCCATCCTCCAGCGCCGTCTCGATCTGGCAATCCTCATCCTCCACCTGGAAGGCTTCCGCCGCCGCTTCGCGCCAGTCGCCCGCCAGCAGCGCCGTGGCCGTGCCCGGCACCACATTGCAGCGCGTGCCGCAGGCGATCTTGAGCAGGCGCGCGTCGTCCATGGGCGCATCCAGCTTCATCTGCATGATGCCCTTCTCGGTGTTGATGAGCGGGAACTCCGCATCGGGCGAAAAGCCCTTGGCCGGCAGGCCGATCTTCTGCTCGTAGTACTCCAGATCCTGCATGCCGCACTCCTCGTCGCAGCCCAGAATCAGGCGGCAGCGGCGGCGCAGCGGAATGCCCGCATCCACAATCGCCTTCATGGCAAACAGCGCCGCGACGCCCGGGCCCTTGTCGTCGCTCGTGCCGCGGCCGACCATGCGGCCGTTCACGATTTCCGCGCCGTAGGGATCGTGATGCCAGCCCTCGCCCTCGGGCACCACATCCAGATGCGCCAGCACCGCGATCACCTCATCGCCCGTGCCGATCTCCGCATCGCAGCAGTAGCCGTCCACATCGCGCGGGTTCATGCCCAGGCGCGCCATGTCCTCCATGGCCACCTCCAGCGCGCGGCGAACCTGCGCGCCAAACGGCGCATTCCCGGCGCTGCGCTCCGCGCGCACGCTCGGCACGCGCACCCAGCGCGCCAGGGTCTCGGTCATGTCGCCTTCAAGCGCCTTGAGCGCCGCATCGAGTTTCGGATTGATCTCCATGTTAAAAACCCCTTTCGGATGATTTGATTTGCTTTTGATCCGCGCCTGCCCGCTCAGCCCAGCACGCTGCTGAGGCGCTCCATCGCCTTTTCAAGCTGCGCGCGCGGGCAGCCGATGTTCAGCCGCACAAACCCTCTCCCGCTCTCGCCGAAGAAGAGCCCGTCGTTCACCTTCACATGCGCGCCCAATATCGCCTCCATCAGCGCCGGCTGCTCGAGCCCCAGCGCCCGGCAATCCAGCCACATCAGATACGTGGCCTCCAGCGGCGTCACCCGCACCCGCGGCATGCGCTCGGCGGCAAAGCGCATCACATAATCCCGGTTGCCCTCCAGATAGCGCATCAGCCCTTCCAGCCACGCGTCGCACCCCGTGTAGGCCGCGCGCGTCGCCGCCAGCGCAAACGCGTTGCCGCATTTGATGCCGCAGGCGCTCATTTCCTTTTCGATGGCCTCGCGCACCGCCGCATTCTCGCAGACGATGGCGCTTTGCTGAAGCCCCGCGATGTTAAACGTCTTGCTCGCCGCGCAGAGCATCACGGCGATCTCCCCCGCGCCCTCGATGGTCAGCACGCTGTGGTGCACGTTCGGCGCATACACAAAGTCCGCGTGGATCTCGTCGCAGATCAGCGGCGCGCCATACTTGCGGCACAGCGCCACCACCGCGGTCAGCTCCTCCTTCGTCCAGGCCCGCCCGCAGGGGTTGTGCGGCGAGCAGAGCATCACGGCCTTGGCCTCGCCGGTGGCGAGCTTGCCCTCCATATCGGAAAGATTCATCGTGTAGCGCCCGGATTCATCCGGCACCAGCGGGCTTTCCACCACCTTGCGGCCATTCTCCCTGATGGAGGCGAAGAACGGCCCGTACACCGGCGGATTGATCAGCACGCCGTCCCCCGGCTTTGTGAGCGTGCGCACGCACACCTTCAGCCCCGTGACCACGCACGGGCTCATCACCGTGGCGCCTTTGGAAATGGCCAGCCCATGGCGGCGCGCCCAGTAGTCGCGCAGCGCCTTTTCATCGTTCTCCCCGTGGCAGGTATAGCCCCACGTGCCGTGCGCCTGCACATCCGCAAGGGCCTGCTGCACCGCCGGCGGCGAAGGGAAATCCATATCCGCCACCCACATGGGGATCATGTCGGGATCGCCGGTCTCGCTGCGCATCCCGTCCCACTTCTCGCTGTCCGTTCCGATGCGGAAGATGCCCGCATCGAAATACGCCTCATCAAACGCCATGTTCCATTCCTCCTCATGTATGACTCAGTCTGTCCTCCAAAGCCGTGCGCGCGCCAAGGCCCGCGCACAGCACCGGCAGGATGCAGACAAAGGGGTAAAGATACCGGCCATATGTCACCGGACCAAACAAATAGGGACTCCACAACAAAACCGGCAACATAAGCACGCATATATGTGCCTTGTCTCCTTGATATACCGCATACAACACGCATACCAGCATAAACCAGATGACCAGCCCCGCATTGAACACCCAGTGCAAGGCCGGAATACCAGCGGCACCGTTACTAAAAATTCGTTTATCCAAAATTTCCCGAATGGCCGCAAATCTTTGTGGCTGGACAAAATCTGGCTGACCGAACAAATGCGGAACCGTATTGCCGCCTCGCGTCATCCCTATCTCAATATAAATGCCAGTTCCATCATACGTTTCATATGGATAAAGAAAATAGAGTGCAGTATTCAAAATCGCATCTAGATAGATTCCCGGTTCTTTTTTTCCAATGCTAAGCCACAGGCGAAAAGCACGTTCCGGTTCTTCCAGAAAGCCTTCTGTATTGACATTAAACTTGACTGGATCTGCTATAGTTGGATCGTAATTTTCATATGCATTTTTCTCAATAAACCAATTAAGATCTTCCATATCTGCTTTTGTAAACGATTGAGGCGCATATTGATATGCGCGAGCGAGCTGCTGTGCCGGCACACTCAGCACTTCCTGAATATTCCCTCGCTTAGCGTTCGTGACCATAATTAAAGCTTCGTTGATTCCAATAGACAAGCCGATTACAATTGCAGAAATCATCAGCAACCGTCTGCGAGTCCATTGACCAATGAGCAAAACC
>DVJV01000193.1 GCA_018716525.1 Candidatus Ventricola gallistercoris | reverse complement strand
ATGAGGCGGTCACGCGCGTGGTGACGGTGGAAAGCTCCGGCATTGCGCCTGCCGCGTTCACAGCGCTGTACATGGGGCTTCCGCTCGTCGTGCTCAAGAAGCAGACCTCCCGCATCATGACGGGGGATCTGATTCAGACGACTGTGCGCTCCTTTACGAAGGGTACGCAGTATGAGCTGACGGCTAAGCGCGAGTTTTTGATCGAAGGGGAAAACGTGCTGCTGATTGACGACTTTCTGGCCAGTGGTGAAGCTGCGTTTGGTGTGCTGAATCTGGCCAGGCAGGCCGGGGTGAATGTCGGTGGCATCGGCATCGTCATTGAAAAGGCGTTCCAGCCTGGGCGAAAGCGCCTGGAAGAGGCAGGCATTGATGTGTATTCCCTGGCGCGTGTCAAAGCTATGTCTGAAAACGCGATCGAACTGATGGACTGATCTTGCTGGCTGCGGTACGCGCGTGCGTTTACCGCAGCCGTTCTTTTGGATGGTTTGACCAAATCGGTGATTAACTGATGCAACCGCAGGCAGAATATGATATAATAAAACGAATTGATCAAAATGGGGGTTCTGTAATGACACAGCCGTCTCTTCCGCTGATTCTGGCGTCTTCTTCGCCCAGAAGAAAAGAAATACTCGACCGGATGGGGCTTACCTATCGGGTGGATGTTTCCGATGTGGACGAGTCCTGCAGCGAGCGCCCGGCAGAAGCGGTGCTCGAGCTTTCCAGCCGCAAAGCGGTGGCTGTAGCCAGGCGCCATCAGGATGCGCTCGTGCTGGCTGCAGACACGCTGGTGTACTGTGAAGAGGTACTGGGCAAGCCACATACGCCTGAGCGTGCGCGCGAAATGCTGCGCAAGCTTTCTGGCAACTGGCACAACGTGTATACCGGTCTGACGCTGATCAACACGAAGACCGGGCGGATCATCCGCAATATGGAGAGAACGCGCGTTCACTTTGTTACCCTGACGGATCAGGAGATCGACGATTATGTGGCCACGGGTGAACCGCTTGACAAGGCGGGCGCCTATGCCATACAGGGGCGCGGCGAGATGTTTATTGACCGCATGGAGGGTTCGTATTCGAATGTGGTGGGGCTGCCCATGGCCATGCTGCGCGGGATGCTCATTGAAATGGCTGGCGCCATGGAGCGCAGTGGGGTGAACTAAATGGCAGGTTTCCAGTTTGTCTCACCGGATATTGCCGTGGATATCGGCACCAATAACACGCGCGTCTATGTAAGGGATCGGGGAATTGTGGTCAACGAGTCTTCGGTGGTCATTGCACGCGGAGACGGTGCGCGCAACATCGTCGCTGTGGGTGACAGTGCAGAAGAAATGATCGGTCGCTCAGCAGGGGATATTCGCATCATCCATCCGCTGCGCGACGGCGTCATCGTCGATTATGAGATGGCGCAGATCATGATCCACTACTTTATCAGCAAGGCCATCGGCACCCGGCGCTTTGTGCGCCCGCGCGTGGTGGTGACCATGCCCGGCGAGGTCAGCAAGGTTGAGCGCCGCGCCGTGATCAACGCTATGGAGAAGATTGGCGCGCGCCAGATCTTCGTGGTCGAGCAGGCGTTTGCCGCGGCGCTGGGTACGGGTCTGCCCGTGTATGAGCCGCAGGGCAGCTTCGTGGTGGATATCGGCGGCGGCACCACGGAGGTGGCGCTTGTCTCGATGGGCGGTATTGTGCTGTCCCACTCTATCCGCGTGGCAGGCAACAAGATTGACGCGGCCATCTCCGGATTCCTCAAGAAGCAGCACGCCATCCTGGTCACGGACCGCGTGGCGGAGCAGATCAAGTTTGATCTGGCCGATGTGCGCACCAGCGCCAAGATGGATCATGTCGCCGTCGTGCGCGGCCGCGACATCGCCACGGGAATGCCTCTGACGGTCGATGTGAATATGGCCAAGGTTAGTGAGGCCATCCATGAGCCGCTGCACGAGATCCTTGGAGCCATCAAGTGGGTGCTCGGGCGCGTACCGCCTGAGTTGTGCGCGGATATTCTGCAAAACGGCATCTTCCTGACGGGTGGCTCTGCCGCGCTGCCAGGCCTGGATACCCTGGTTGCCACGGAGTTTGGTGTGCCGGTATCCGTCGCGCGCGATGCCGGTGAGTGCACCACGCTCGGCGCGGGATATATGGCCGATCACTTTGATATGCTCGGCGGCATGAACAGCAACGCCTGAGCCTTCCGGCGCAATGCGCATCCGGCGTGGCGTTTTGCCAGGCGGATAGCGAAAACCGTTTCCCCCTCCCATGGCTGCCGGATGAGAGACTCTGCCCGGCAAACGGATCAGGAAAAAGAAGGAATTTCAGCCCGATGAAGAAAAAGCATCCCGTTTTGTACAGCGTCCTGCGGCGATCCATCGTGTTGCTGCTCATTGCGCTGATGGCTTTGACGGCCTACAATCAATCCAGCGGTCAGCTCGTATCCCCGGAAGGAGTACTTTCCCGGGTCATCACGCCCCTGCAGAGCGTTGTATCGCAGGTTACACAGGCATTTTCGGGGTATCTGTACCGCATCAAACTGCGCAGCAACATCGAGTATGAATACAACCAGCTCAAGGCGCAGAACGATGAATTGGTACTGCGCAGCTTGCTTTATGAGGAGCTGGAGGAGGAAAACGCGCAGCTTCGCGCGCTATTGGGCGAATACGAAGAGCGTGCATCGATGAACCCGGTGCTTGCGCGCGTAATCGCCAGCGAAACAGGCAACTACTTCTCCACGTTTACCATCAACAAGGGGCGTAACGACGGCGTGGACAGCCAGATGGCCGTCATCACATCCGAAGGTCTGGTGGGGTACGTCTACGAGGTGTTTGACACCACGTCCAAGGTCATCACCATCATCGATGATCAGGCGAGCCTGGCGGCGCTCATTGAGAGCAGC